>CAMDKB010000061.1 GCA_945901195.1 Rhizobium sp. Q54 | reverse complement strand
AAGGCTCCCCATGAATCACGCTTTCACTGATTTGCGAATCCCTTAAATAACGACAGGCCCTAAAGACTCGCCCGGATATGATCCCGCACTACCGGATAGATCTGGTTGTCCCAGCGCTTGCCGCTGAAGACGCCGTAATGTCCGGCACCGGTCTGCAGGTGGTGTGATTTCATGTAGGGGCGCAGACGGGCGCAGAGGTCGTGGGCGGCGAGTGTCTGGCCGGGCGCGCAAATATCGTCGCGTTCGCCCTCGACGGTCAGCAGAAAGGTGCGCCGGATGGCGCCGGGATCAACCTTTGCGCCCCGGAATGTCAGCTTGCCCAGCGGCAGGGCGTATTTCTGGAAAACCAGCTCGATGGTTTCAAGATAGAATTCCCCCGGCAGGTCCATGATGGCGAAATATTCCTGATAAAATGCCTTGATGGCGTCGGCTTTTTCAAATTCGCCTTCAACGCGATGCTTGAACATGTCGACGAAGGACTTGGCGTGGCGCTCCACATTCATGCTCATGAAGGCGGCCAGCTGCAGGAAGCCCGGATAAACATTCCGGCCCGCCCCGATATGAGCCCAGGGCACGGTTCCGGTGAGCTTGTCACGGAACCACTCAATGGGCTTGCCCATCGCAAGCTCATTGACCTTGGTGGGGTTGATCCGCGTATCAATGGGTCCAGCCATCAGCGTCAGCGAGGCGGGTTGATCCAGATCTTTCTCCGTAGCCATGACGGCTACCGCGACAAGCGCCGACACGGTGGGCTGGCAGACCGCGACAACATGGGATTGCGGCCCGAGTTTCTTGATGAAACGGATCACATGCTCAGTATAGGTGTCGAGCCCGAAAGGGCCTGCGGAGAGGGGAACATCGCGCGTATTTTTCCAGTCGGTAATGTAGACATCGTGATCCCTGAGAAAGGTCCGCACGGTGTTGCGCAGCAATGTCGCAAAATGCCCTGACATGGGCGCAATCAGCAACACCTTGGGTTCTTCAACGCTTATGTGCTTGCGAAAACGCAGCAGCGAACCAAATGGAGTATCGTCAATGATTTCTTCGGAGATCGCGATGTCCTGACCATCGATCGCTATGCTTTTGATTTCATAGTCAGGCCTTGCATGGGTAAAACCTGCCAGAGCCACGAGTTCATAATAGGCCGCCATCCGCTGCAGGGGAGAATTATAGGGGGCCTGGCCCCAATTGGTCAGAATGCTCTCTGTATTCGCTGCGAGCATGCGTACGGAATAGGCCATATCGGCGTAGCTCTGATATGCATCATACATCATGGGGTCCGCTTTTGCCTTTGACTTCGCTGTTTGATTAGCAAGCGCTGTGCCATTGGCATGCGGTTTGCTTTGTGCTCAAGGCGAACATGCAGGAGCGGCTGCCACATGCCCAATGTTACACTGACGATCTCCAGCAAGAATTATTCTTCTTGGTCGTTGCGCGGCTGGTTGATGGTCAAACAATCCGGCATAAAATTCAAAGAAATCACTGTAGCGCCGGATGATCCTGAAGCACGTGCGGAAATTCTTCTGCTTTCGCCTTCCATTCGCGTCCCCTGCCTCGAATATGATGCCATCAAGGTCTGGGATACACTCGCAATCGGCGAATTTGTAAGTGAGATTGCTCCCAAATCAGGCATGCTGCCCAAGGATCAGATGCAGCGTGCACATTGCCGCTCTATCTGCGGAGAAATGCATTCAGGCTTTTCCGCCCTGCGTTCGTCACTGCCCATGAACATCAAGGCCAGTTTTCCGAAATTCAAGGTCTGGTCCAAAGCGCAGGCAGATATTGCGCGCATTCAGGACATCTGGCGCGAATGCCTCGACGCATATGGCGGCCCGTTCCTGTTTGGAAAATTTACCATGGCCGACGCCATGTACGCTCCCGTGGTGACGCGTTTGCGAACTTACGGCGTTGAACTCGACAAGGATTGCCAGGGCTATTGTGATGCGATCTGGAGCCATCCGCATACGCAGACGTGGATTGTTGCTGCGCAGCGGGAAGTTGATGATTTTGAGGAACTGGAAGTCGAGTTCTGAGCGCGAAATCTGAACTGCAAATCGCACGTCGTGACTATGTGTATTAAAGGAGATCGATATGCTTGCCAGCGTGAAAACAGAATTCTCGCATGTGAAGCCCGGTGATACGCCGTGGAGACCAGACGGGCTGCGCGATTTTTTTCTCTATCGCGATCTTGGCATTGCCGGCGCAACACATGGCAAGGTGATTGCCCATCTCGTGAAAGCCAACAAGCCGCCGGACAAGGGGACAGGCTGGCACATCCACAAGTCCGATTTTCAGATCGTGCTGATGACCAAAGGCTGGGCGCGCTTCATGTATGATGGCAAGGAGACGCTGGTTGAAGCGGGCGACTGCGTGCATCAGCGCCCGGGCATTGTGCATTATCTCTACGATTATTCGCCGGACATGGAATATCTGGAAATTGTCAGCCCTGCGGATTTCGGCACGGAAGATGTGGAATGCGAAGTGCCGGTTCCTGCGCCCCAGCCCTGGAAATAAGACTTGAACCAAGGCGATGAGGCTTGATGCATCGCTTTGGCAAGCACGAAAGCACATGCTGTTTCAATTGACACTTGGATCAATCGAAACAGCACCTGTTATTGCTGCGCTGGCTTGTTCTTTGCGATCACCTTACCTCAGCGTTCGCGCTCGCGCACGATCCAGGCGCGCGCCTCTCCGCTATCGCTGGATTCTGCCTCGTTGGAGAGTGATTTCAGCCTCGCGATAAAATCTGGATCGCGGGCGATGGCCAGAGTTTCCTTTTCCATATAGGCGAGCAGTTCAGGCGAGGTCGCGGACGGCGCCATCAGGATATTGGCAAATCGCGCTTCGAAATCAGGAATACCTGCCTCCTGCGCTGTTGGGACATCCGGCAGGTCCGCGATGCGCTTGTTCGCCGATACGGCTAGCGCCCGAAGCGCGCCTGATTTGACATGCGGCACAAGTACGCCTGCAACGATGAAGCTTGCATCAATCTGTCCGCTGACAAAATCCTGCAGCGCCAACGCCGCACCGCGATAGGCCACATGCACACCTTTCAACGGGCTAACTGCGCGCAAATATTCAAACGCCATATGGTCAGGCGAGCCGAGGCCCGCTGAACCGAAACTGAGTTCGCGCTTGCCGCTCAGCGCCACAAGGTCCGCAAAGTTTCTGGCGTCGTTCCTTTGCGCGTTGACAGCCAGCAGCAACACGACTCCGCCGATTTTGAGACGGCCGTAAGGGATGAGGGATCATAGCTGCGGCTTGAATTCATGTGCGGATTGATGGTCAGCACGGAATCGGTTGTGAAGAACCATTGCCGCCCATCGGGCGTGGCTTTTGCAACCGAGGCAGCGGCGATATCGCCGCCTGCGCCTGTGCGGTTTTCGGCCACAAATGAACGGCTGGTGCGAGGCGCAAGCCGCTCTATCAGCAGGCGCGCCACGCTGTCGAGCGGCCCGCCGGGCGCAAATGGCAGAACAATGGTGATCGTGCCTTGGGGCAGCGGGTTATCCTGCGCCAGGGCTCAATGAGGCAGCAACGCTGCGGCACAGAAAGCCAGTGCCTTAAAAATGTTCAGGTCATCAAGCCCATTCGATCAACCGCCGGCTGCGCCGTTCCCGCATCCCTGATACCAAATTCGCCCCCGGCTATCCAGCCCGCCTTGTGGCGCCTGCGCGCGGCAACGCTTCTGTTGCATCGTCAGTGCTTGTGATCATGTGCATGTCCGTGTCCGTGGAAATGCCCATGATGATGCGCATGTTCATGCGAATGAGAATGTCCATGGCCTTCACCCTCCTCGCGGTGATGAATGATTTCTTTTGATCGTGGCCCGCGCGGATCTTCGCTGAACACCAGCGATTTGATCGTCACGGGCACCGTGTAGGAGGGCACACGCACCTTGCCCAGATCGATGTAATCGAAATCCATCAACATCACGCCATCGATGACGAGAATTTCGCTCATCACGCCGCAATCCTCGCGCAAAATCGCTCCCAGGGTCTGCGCCACGTCTCCGTCCAGCATGATGTAGAGTGGATCGTTGCGCGCAATTTTGTCGGCTAGTCCGAGCTTCACACCTTCGGCAAAAGCCCGAACCCGTTCGTAGGCAGGAATGCCCCGCCAGCGCAGAGCCAGCGCAAATTCGGCTTCAGGATAATCCATATCAAAAGCGACGCGGTGGCTCTTGATGGACTTGGCCAGAGCAGCGCTGTCCACCTCTTCGCCATCCGCTTCAAAGGGCGGCTGCATCACTTGCAGATTTCTGCGCGGCAACAGTTTGCCCGGTGTCGAGATATAACTTGTATTGCCGGAGAGCTGCACGGAATATTCAGACGCGCCGAGCGCTGTTGCGCGAATGCACTCATGGGCCGGCAACAGCGGCCAGGGAAACTTGCCTGCATCCACCTTGCGGCGAATGGCTTGGCCAAGGCGCTTGCCCATGTCGTCAAAATCCTGCTGCTCGCGATCATAAACATATTCGGCAACACCGCCGGAAAACATCATGCCGGCCACATCGCCGAAATCGCCGATGGCATCAGTGAGATAGAGATGCTCCACATCATGCGGCATCGGCCGCGTCACCATTGCATCGACAAGCGTGTCCGCCATCTTGTCGGCGACCTTGTCGAGATCAGCCGGGTCGATGCTGTCCCCGAGCTTCCAGTCAAAGCCTGCGCGGCGCGCGTGCGTGCGTCCCGCCGGGTCGAGGCGAACGATCTTGCCGCTCTCGGTGACCTGTAAACGCCCGCCGATATGCACGGCCGCCGTTGTGATGACTTTGCCGCCTTCCACAAGACCAAGCTTTGTGGTGCCGCCGCCAATGTCGATATTGAGCACCCGCCTGCCCAGATCCATCGACGCCTTGGCAGCGCCCGAGCCATAGGCCGCCAGCATGCTTTCCATGTGATGGCCAGCGGTGGCGCAGACGAGATCGCCTGATTGTTCCGACAACATGGCCGAGATCGCCTGAGCATTTTCGCGCCGCAAGGCTTCGCCCGTCAGGATCACTGCGCCTGTGTCCACATCCGCGCGATTTATGCCGCCCTTCTCATAGGCGTCGGCAATAATGACTTTCAGTTTCTCATCATCGATACGTGTTTCACTGGCATAAGGCGTCAGCGCCACGGGCGAGAGATAAAGCTGTTCACGAGAAACCACGTAGTAACGGCTGGTCAATTCTTCGGCGAGGCGGCGCAAGTGTATGCGCGAGAAAATCACTTGCGTGCCGGAGGAGCCGATGTCGATGCCGACGCTGGTCAGATGCACATTGTCCTGTATCCACAACGGATTGTCCTCTAGCGGGCCGTCGCTTTCGTATTCGTCGTGATCATGGTCCTCATCGCCGCCATGCTGGTGGAAGACATCGCCCATGGTGTGGTCGGTGATGGTGTGGCCTTCGGATGCAATGTCTTTTTTCTTTTCGTCAGCCATGATTTTTTCCTGAAAGTCCTGCCGGGTTCCGTCGCCGATGGGCGCAGGCGTGTCAAGCGAGCAACCTGTGCACTAAAGCCTTGCCCAGACCGAGAGCAGCATCAGCGGCCCGCCAAAGGCCAGCAGGGTTGCACCCAACATGAAGCGACCGTGCCAGGCAAACAAAAAGGCTGGCAGCGCGCCAAAGGCCAAGAATATAGCCAGCACGGTTGATACGCCATGGGCGATGTTCTGACCCAGCGGGTCGCTACCCGCCGAGACAAGCAAGAAAGTGATTACGCCTGCCAGAGCAAGGGCTTCCAGCGCGGCGAGGCCGAGGATGAAAATGCGCCAGCGGCCTTTTTTTGAGGGCGCGAGCTGTTGGCGGGGCGGGCTTGGGGGTGCGTTCATGGGCGCGCTTTCGTTTTGATCCGGATACATGTGGTATGGTAGCGGTGATCGGGCTGCAGCCCAAGCTGTCTGGCCGGCGGCTGGAAGTTGACAGGTCCCATAGTTTGCCTGAATACCGGGCCAGCGCCGCGAAGGCGGCTTTGTACATTTCCGGGAGAAGAACATGCCGCATGATGATAAGAACACGGTTCACTGGCACGAGCCGGGCGGGATGAAAAAGGCCGGTTTCGGCGAGTTCAAGAAGCAGCCGACACCCTATGACGCCTTTATGGAATCCGAAGGCATTCCGGTTTTCCGGGACATCGGCATTTCCACCGTCGCCAATCTTCCGCTGCATGATTGGAAGCGCAAGGGCGGCAAGGGCCATTATATTCAGCTTTACGGCACGGAAACCAAATGGGGCTGCTTCGTTGTGGAAGTGCCGCCGGGCGGCGCGCTGAATCCTGAAAAGCACATGTACGAGGAAATCTACCTCGTGGTGGAAGGCCGCGGCACGACTGAAGTCTGGCAGGAAGGCGACACCAAGAAGCACGTCTTCGAATGGCAGAAAGGCTCGATGTTCTCGATCCCCATGAACGCCTGGTTCCGCATCGTCAACGCGAAATCCGGCGGAGCGCTTTTGCTGGCGGGCACGACGGCCCCCAATGTCATGAACATGATCAACAACGTCGATGCCGTGTTCAACAATCCCTTCGTCTTCCGGGACCGCTTCTCCGGCGCCGATGATTTCTTCAAGCCGAAGGATGATATTGAACCCGATCCGGTGCGCGGACTTGCCATGCGCCGCACCAATTTCATCCCCGATGTGGTGAATTGCGACCTGCCGCTCGACAACCGCCGCTCCGTCGGCTGGCGTCGCGTCGAGCCGTTCATGACAAACAACCAGTTCTATTACTGGATTGGCCAGCATGAGCGCGGACGCTATTCCAAGGCCCATGCCCATACCTCCGCCGCAGTGCTGATCTGCCTGAAGGGCGGCGGCTATACCTATTCATGGCCGGAGCGTCTTGGCCCCACGCCCTGGCTCGATGGAAAAGAGCATGAAGTCCGCCGCCTCGACTACGGCCCGTTCGGCATAGTGACGGCAGCGCCGGGCGGCGACCGCTGGTATCATCAGCATTTCTCGGCCTCGGCTGACGACTTCCGCCTCACCGCCTGGTTCGGCCCGCATAATCCCGGCCGGGACCCCGGCGCACCCGGCCAGAAACACACCGACTACACTGCCATCGACCTAGACAAGGGCGGCACGGCCATTCCCTACTGGATGGAAGATGCCTATCTGCGCAAGGAATATGAGGCGACCCTCAAGCGCAACAATGTCGAAAGCCGCATGGACCCAGCCTGGTTTGTGAAGCCCAACGACGCGGGCGGCGATGCCAAGCGCGATTCGGTTGTGTAACAATCGCATAAGTTGAAATTGACAGCATTGACAGCAAAATGCTAGCATTCCCATCGCGCTTGAAGGTGCGATGGCATCTTGAGAAGAGACGCTATCAATCTGATAGTATTGATGGCGATGGCGACTGTGACTGTGCGCAAACTGGCCGATGATGTGCTGCACGCGCTAAAAATCCGCGCCGCCATCAACGGCCGCAGCACCGAAGCTGAAATCCGCGAAATCCTGAAAATAGCGGTGGGCTCGCCAACGGTGGAGGAGCAGGGAGCGCTGGTAAAGCGAAAGCTGGATCCTATTACCGAACACGCAGCGCGCGTCTTCCTGCAGCGGCTGGAAGGCAAATATCTGGTACGCGAGGCTTTTCTTTACGGCAGCCGCGCACGTGGCACGCACACGCCCGACAGTGATGCCGATATAGCCGTGATCCTGAATGGTGAGCGCGCTGACCGCTCCCCTGTCGTGAAGGACATGGCGGGCATTGCTTTTCACGTGATGATGGAAACAGGCGTCATGGTCGAAGCCTTTCCCCTCTGGCGTGACGAGCTTGAGCACCCCGGCATATTCCGCAATCCCGCACTCATCGAGAACATTCGCCGCGATGGTGTGCGGCTGTGACGACTGCACTTTCCCCTGTGATCTTGATGGAAAAGGCAACGCGCGCATTATCTGCGGCGCAAGCGCTTCTGGATTTGGGCGATTTCGACGGAGCGTGTAATCGCGCCTACTACGCCATGTTTGATGCAGCCCACGCGGCTCTTTTTGCTTCGGGCGTTGAGAAGCTGAACGCGCCAATCAAAACGCATAATGGTCTCATTGGCATGTTTGGTCTGCATGTTATCGGCCAGGGGCATTTGGCGGCGGAGCACGGTGAAGACCTCAACGCGGTGCAGAGATTGCGGCGAATTGCCGATTATTCCGGTGATTTCGTCAGCGCGAAAGACGCGACATGGGCGAGTCAGCAAGCCGAAGAATTCATCGCCGCGATCAGGGCGAAGTTTGCGATGGGGCGAGGCTTCGCGGCAGTCATCTGCAGCGTGATTTCGTTGGTCCCTCGTGGGCGGGACCTCCCCCGGATGGCGGGTCAGCCCCTCAACCCTTTTGCAGCAGAAATGCGGGCGACAGGTCAGTACGACCGCGGCATGCCCAGCACGTGTTCTGCGATATAGGACAGCACGAGATTGGTGGAGATGGGCGCGACCTGGTAGAGGCGCGTTTCGCGGAATTTTCGCTCCACATCATATTCCGCTGCAAAGCCGAAGCCGCCGTGGGTCTGTAGGCATGCGTTGGCGGCTTCCCATGAGGATTCGGCGGCCAGGTGCTTGGCCATGTTGGCTTCCGCGCCATTGGGTTTCCCCGCATCGTGCAAGGCGGCTGCCGTGTAACGCATGAGATCGGCGGCGCGCACATTCACATAGGCGCGAGCGATGGGAAATTGCACGCCCTGGTTCATGCCGATGGGTCGGTCGAATACGATGCGCTCGCTGGCATAGGCGCGCGCCTTGTCAACAAACCAATAGCCGTCGCCAATGCATTCGGCTGCAATCAGCACACGCTCCGCATTCAGCCCGGCCAGAATGGTGCGAAAGCCCTGGCCTTCCTCGCCGACGAGATTCTCGGCCGGGATGTCCAGATCGTCGAAAAACAACTGGTTGGTTTCGTGGTTCACCATGTTGCGGATCGGCGTCATGCTCATGCCCTTGCCAAGCGCCTGCTTCACATCAACGATGAAGACAGACAGGCCATCCGTGCGCTTTTTCACCGCCTCACGCGCTGTTGTGCGCGCCAGCAGGATCATCAGTTCGGAATGCTGAAGGCGCGATGTCCAGACTTTCTGTCCGTTGACGACATAGCGATCGCCATGGCGCACAGCGGTCGTTTTCAGTTTTGTTGTGTCTGATCCTGTCGTCGGCTCGGTCACCGCCATGGATTGCAGCCTCAATTCGCCGCTGGCGATGCGCGGCAGGTAAGCCTGCTTCTGCTCAGCGGAGCCCGCGCGCAACAAAGTCGACATGTTGTACATCTGCCCGTGCACAGCACCTGAATTGCCGCCCGAACGGTTGATTTCTTCCATGATGATGGATGCTTCCGTCAGGCCAAGTCCAGAACCGCCATATTCGGCAGGAATGAGCGCGGCGAGCCAACCCGCCTTGGTCAGCGCCTCGGCGAACGCGTCGGGATAGCCGCGCGCCTCGTCGATGCCGCGCCAGTAGGCCCCATCGAATTGCGAACAGAGGGCGCGCACAGCCTCGCGCAGATCTCCATGGTCTTCATGCGTGGCAATGTCCATTTCGCCCCCAGTTTGTCCGCCGATTTGACGCCTTGAAATCCATGAATAAGAGATAGCGTTCGATTGGCCAATGCCCGTTGATCCTCCCGGAGGCGATTTGTCTGACCTGGCTCTCCAAACCCGCGGCGCTGTGCCGGTTGTCATCGCCGGGGCGGGCCCAGTCGGCCTCACGCTTGCCGCCGAACTCGCCTGGCGTGGCCTCCGGTGCATTGTCGTCGATCCGCAGATCGAGGTGAACCCGCATCCGCGCGCCATTTCCATCGGCGTGCGTAGCATGGAACATTTTCGCCGCCTCGGCCTTGACCAGCGCGTCATTGATGCCGGTGTGCCACGCAATCAGGCGCTGGATGTGGTCTATGTCACGCGCATGCTGGGCGAAGAGATCCACCGCTTTTCCATTCCCTCCATCAACGCGCTGAAAGCCGACGCTGCAGCTCTGGCGCAATCCATTCCCGAAACTACGGCCTCCCCTTATTACAAGACCTGGACGGCACAAGCCCCGCTGGAGCGTATGTTGCGCGCACATGTGGAGGCAAGCCCGCTTATTGAACTGCGGCTGGGATGGAGGATCGAAACGTTCAGGCAGGACAGCGGTGGTGTTGACATTGAGCTCGTCGAGGAAGCCAGTGGGCAGGGGAAAACTGTCCGCACGCAATATCTGGCGGGCTGTGATGGCGCCAAAAGTGCTGTGCGCACGGGGCTTGGCATCAAGCTCACGGGGCGAGGTACACTTGGCATCGCACTGGGACTTTATTTTCGCGCTCCGGCCTTGCGCGCTGCGCTCGGGCGCAACGCAGGTGTGATGTACTGGCCGCTCGCGCCTGGATGCGGAGGCACCATTTATACTATCGATGGCGGCGATGAATGGGTCTTCAATCGCTATTTCAAGTCCGAAGAAGAGGCGCGCCAGCAAAATCCGCAGCAACTCATTCAAGCCGCGATTGGTGGGGATATCGATGTCGAAATTATCTCTGCGCTGGAATGGTTGCCGCGTCAGCTTGTGGCGGAATCCTATGGTGAGGGCCGGGTCGTGCTGGCGGGTGACGCGTGTCACTTGTTTGTGCCAACGGGCGGCTTTGGCATGAACACAGGCATCGGCGATACCGCTGACCTCGCCTGGAAGATCGCCGCTGTGTTGCAGAGCTGGGGAAGCCCCGCGCTCGTCGGCACTTACGATAGCGAGCGCAGGCCCATCGGCACACGGAACACGCTGGAAGCGGCAGACAATTACGCACGCAGCGGCGATATATTCGCTCATGCGATAGACATCGAAACGCCCGGCGCAACAGGCGCTGCAGCCCGCCGGGCTCTAGCCGAAAAACTGCCGCCGAAGATCAAGCATTTCGCGCCCATTGGTGTGCACCTTGGCTATCATTACGAGGGATCGCCAATCGTGGTTTCCGATGCAACGCGCGCGCCGCCCCATGATGCGGCAAGCTATACGCCGACGGCACGCCCCGGCCATCGCGCGCCGCATTTCTGGTTGCGCGAGGGATTTTCAACGCTGGATATGTTTGGTCGCGGCTTCGTGTTGCTATGTTTTGGTGTCGATGGCGCGAAAGGTGAACCTATGCTGGCCGCCGCGCGCAAAACCGGCGTGCCCATGCGTCTGGAACGCATAGACAACGCTGCGGCGGCGCAATTGTATGAACGGCGCTTCGTGCTTGTGCGACCTGACGGTCATATCGCGTGGCGCAGCGATGACATGCCTGCAGATGCGAGCCAGATCATCGCCACGATCTGCGGCTACGGGCGGACTTGAAACACAAGTTTGCCGCGCAGATGGCGTCCCTCGCTGATGCGATGAGCCGCTTGCGCATCTGAGAGTGCAAAGAGTTGCACTTCCGGCGACGCGATAGCGCCTTTGGCAAACAACGCACTGATGCGATCCAGATGGGCGCGGTCACGCCCCACCTGCGGGCGCAGGGATTGCACGTCGGCGCGCGGTGATGTCGGCGCTTTGGCGCCGGATGCGATAAACGCCGCGCGTCCGCCGGGTTTCAGAATTCCGAAGGTCGCAAGAGCGGGATCACCCCCCACGGTATCGAACACCGCATCGCAATTCTTCACCAGTCTGGTGAAGTCCTGCGAGCGGTAATCGATGATTTCATCCGCGCCCAGCTTGCGCAGGAACGCGTGGTTCGCCGCACTGGCTGTTGTGATCACCTTTGCGCCGATGTCCTTGGCGAGCTGGATCGCAAAACTGGCGACTCCACCGGCGCCACCTTGAATGAAGATGGTTTCTCCCGGCTGCAATTTGAGCGTATCTTCGACGGAAACAAGGGCAGTCAATCCGCCAAGCGCCAGTGCCGCAGCTTGCACATGCGTCATCGACGCGGGCCTCTTCGTCACGATGGAAGCTGCGATGGCGATCTTCTCGGCATAGGCTCCTTCCTGCCCTGCAGCACAAACGCCAAAGACTTCATCACCGATATTCAGATCCGTTACGCCCTCTCCCACCGCACTGATGACACCTGAAAAATCGCGCCCGAGTACATAGGGGAATTGGGTGTCGCTGCCATAGCCGCCTTCCCGCACTTTCCAGTCGGCGCCATTGACGCTGGCAGCATGTATGTCGACGACAACCTCTGCGGCTTTTGCAACGGGGTCCGGTACATCGCCAAATTCGAGTACCTCGGGTCCGCCATGCCGTTGGATGAACGATGCTTTCATTTCATAACTCCCTATCACTAACTCAATGACGCCAGCTTGCGGAATGTTTCAAGTACAGCCGGCGTCGCCGCGTTGATTGTGTCTTGCAGAATAGCCCGGATTTGATCCCCGCTGATGGGTACACCGTGAGATTCGCCGAGCTTTTCTGCTTCGACTACGAATAATGGATCGATTGCCATTTTCGCAAAGGCTTCACGATAGACGCCAACAAATTCCGCGGGTGCGCCCGGTGGCGCAACCAGCGGCATGCCGGTGGCACTCGCATAGCCGGTGAGCTTGAGTAACAGCCTGGACTCCTCGTCAACAAACTGTGACGTCAGCGGCAGAGTTTCGCTCGACGGTAAGAGTTGCATCAGTCGCTGGGTCTTCTCCACCATATCGGGCCGCCGCGCAAAACTCGCTGCATTGGTCGCGATCGCGTCAGCTTCACCAGATTCTATTGCATTGATAATTTCGGCCGTGCCTCTATAGCCACTCACGACCTTGATGGGATAACCGTTCCGCGCAAGAATTTTAGCGACCATGCTGGGTTGTGTGTCTGGGGTCAGGCCGCCGAATATGATCTGTTTTGGGCTTGCCTTGAATTCATTTGCATTCGCAATGCCCAGATTTTTGCGCAACCACACGAACGTGTTCACTTCGCCCGTTGAACCGATGTATTCAAATTCGAGTGGATTATAGCGCGCGCCAGAGGGGTTCAGTATGGGCACGAGTGGCCAGTCGCGTCCGGGAACACCAAGCGTAAAGCCATCCCGCGCCGCTTTTGTAAATAGATAATTGCCTGCGATCACGCCCCCAGCGCCAGGCATGTTCTGGATCACGATATTTGGCGTACCCGAAAGAAATCGATGGAGATGCCGCGCCATCAATCGTGCGCCATTGTCGACGCCGCCGCCCGGGGGAAATCCAACAATCAGATTGATCGTCTTGCCAGCAAAATTCACGTCAGCTCGTGCGGGATTTGAAATCAGCGCACAAACTCCGGCGCTCACAAAAGCCCGGCGCGTCAGTGCCCTATTGCGAGGACGATAATATTGGAGATTCTCCGGCATCTGTCTTACCTGCACGCTGGAATTTGAACAGGATTCTAGGGCGCAAATTTTATGTTACGTTCGCGGATCAAATCCGCCCATAAATGACGTTTGCCCGCGAGGCGTTCGGCATTCCCATCCATGGCGCAGCTCCCGTGTTTTATGATTTTGATATTACTAGGCGCGTGCAGACCGTCAACGGCGCAATCTCCCTGTTCAGGTCTCAAGATACTTTGGCCGGCCCAGCGGCATCCGATATCGATATGCGCCTTTGAAAGCCGCGCTCACTCACGCCGCGATGGGTGATTCTGATGATTGCGGCACCCGGCAGCCGTTGTTCGAGCAATTCCATGATCTGGTCTTCGGCCGCTTGTGTCAGTGCACTGGTGGCTTCGTGCATGAGAATCCAGCTTGGTTTGCGCAATATCGCGATTGCAAAACCAAGCCTTTGCCTGTCCTCTATACCCAATTCCTGTTCCCATTTGCCCCTCCGCCCGATCAACGGCACAAGCTTCGCAAGACCTGTTTCTACAAGCACCCGAGCCACATCATCTTTATCGAGTTTGTCGCGATGCTGTTGTTCGACGAGTGCATCCAGCAAGTTTGTTTCGGGCAAATAGGGATACTCGCCCATGAAGAGCGGCACACTTTCCTCCGGCAATTCGATCCGGCCTGCGCCAAGAAACGAAAGTCCAGCCACAGCGCGAAACAGGCCTTCAGCGGCTTGGGGCGTAGCTTCAACGAGCACACGCTCCCCGGTACACACATCAGCGGAAAATCGTTGAACCAGAATTTCTCCCTCCGGCGAAAACAGGCTGAGATCGCGGAAGGTCAGATTCGGACCGTTGACAGGGGCTCGTGTAAAGCGGCCCA
>CAMDKB010000060.1 GCA_945901195.1 Rhizobium sp. Q54 | reverse complement strand
TCCTGTCGCGTTCAATCTGTCGATGACCCGTTATCGTTGATTTCTTGCCCGGCCGTAGTGCTTCCACGCACATGCTGTTTCCGTGGTGACATAAAATGCCCAAAGCGCGCTGCCGCCATCGCATCTTGTGCGATGGCGCACGCCTGGTGCTTGCTTGATGAAAACTGATTTGGTGAACTAAAAGCGCGGGCGCGAAAAATCTTCGGCGTCCGGGTTTCCACCACGTTCTGAATGTCGCTGCGCTGCAAGGGTTTCTATCGCCTCGCGAATTTCAGGATTGCGCTCCATGAGTGCATGTACGTCGCCAGCATCGAGCATCAGGAGCTTTGTGGCCTGCAGCGTCCGGATATTTGCGCTGCGCTGTGTGTTGCGCAGGAGGGAAACCTCCCCGAAGAAATCTCCTTCTTCAAGCCTGATTGGGTGCGCGGGTTCTTCGATCTCGACCGCGCCACTTGCAATAAAATACATACAGCGGGCCGGATCTCCCCGGCGTACGATCAGCGTATCTTCAGGCACTGTCTGCGCGCGCAGGTACTGCATAAGTTCGGCAATCTCGGAAGCATTCAGACTTGAGAACAAAGGCACTCTGGCCAGCATTCCCCATGTGACCACGAATTCGTGGCGATGTATTTCTTCGGAGAATGCCGTTGCAACGATGCCGATAGGCAAGGCCAGCATCAACATGCCGGTGACCATTGTGAAGCTTGCGATAATGCGGCCTGCCAACGTGATAGGCACAACGTCGCCATAGCCAACGGTTGTCAGGGTGACGATCGCCCACCACATGGAACCTGGAATTGTCCCGAAATTGTCTGGCTGAACATGGCGTTCGGCAAGATGAATCAATGATGAGGACAACAGCATTGCGCCGATCAACAAAACAGCTGACGCGGCCAGGGCATTGCGCTCAGACTGGATGGCTGCTGCAAGTGAACGCATACCCGGAGAATATCTGGCCAGCTTGAAGAATCGCAGTAACCGGAAAATAAGCAGGACGCGCAAGTCAGTATCGACAAACAGCACAATATAAAGAGGCAATGTCGAGAGCAGATCGACGATTGCCAGTGGTGTGCGAACAAAGTGCCAGCGAGCAAGCCAGGGGTGCATTTCAGCATAGGGCGTATGTTCGGACGCGCTCCAAATGCGGAGCAGATATTCGATGGTGAAAAGAATAATGGCCACCAGCTCGACGAACAAGAACAGCTTTTCGCGACCGAGCGAAACTTCCGGGACCGATTCCAGAACGATTGCAGAAACACTCAGTATAACCAGGAACACCAGCGCACGGTGGACGGCGACGGAAAGCCGGTCGTTGGGTGTTGAGTAATCCAGCGCAAAATGGATACGTTGCCGCAATCGCGCGATGCCTTCGCGCTGCGGCGCTGAGCTCACGCGGCGCTCCCGCCGATCAGCGCCGCGATTGCATCGAGCGCCTCTTGAGCTTTCCCACCATCGGGGCCGCCTGCCTGCGCCATATCTGGCCGGCCGCCCCCCCCTTTGCCGCCGAGCTTTTCGGCGCCTGCGCGCACAAAATCGACCGCGTTAAAGCGCGAGGTAAGGTCTGCCGTCACGCCGATGACGATGCCGGCCTTGCCATCGGGCGCAATGCCCACGATGGCCGCAATTCCCGAGCCGAGGGTTTGTTTGGCTTCATCGGCGAGGGATTTCAGATCTTTCATTTCGACGCCACTGACGGCGCGGGCGAAATATTTGATGCCCGCGATTTCGCGAACCGTATTGTCTGCGCCCCCGGAATCGCCGCCGCCCATGGCGAGCTTGCGCCGCGCTTCGCCGACTTCCCGCTCCAGTTTGCGGCGATCCTCGATGAGAGCCGCAACGCGCTCACCGGCATCGGCGCCTGAAGTCTTGAGCAGGCGGGCCAGATCGCGCAATTGGCGCGCTTCCTCGTTGAGATGGGCGCGCGCTGAATCGGCCGTCTTGGCTTCAAGACGGCGTACGCCGGATGCGACCGCTGATTCCCCAACAATCGTTACAAGGCCGATATCGCCGGTGCGATTGACGTGCGTGCCGCCGCATAATTCGACGGAGAAATTACGCACGCCGTGCTCGGCGCCGATTGTGCCCATGGAAACCACGCGCACTTCATCGCCATATTTCTCGCCGAACAAAGCGCGCGCGCCGGTGGAGACGGCATCGTCTACCGCCATCAGACGAGTCGTCACCGACTCGTTCTGCAAGATGTAGCGATTAGCGATGGATTCGACTTCTGCCAACTCGTCTTCGGAAATCGGCTTGGGGTGGGAGAAATCGAAACGCAGGCGCTCATCGGCGACCATTGAGCCCTTTTGGGCAATATGATCGCCCAGCACCTGTCGCAAGGCCTCATGCAGCAAGTGGGTGGCGGAATGATTGGCGCGAATGGAGGTGCGGCGCGCGTGATCCACGATCAGCTCGCAAGGCAACCCGATTTTAAGCTCGCCTGATTTGACCGTGACTTCGTGGGCAAAGACATCGCCCAGTTTTTTCTGCGTATTGCTGATTTCAGCTTCGAGCCCGGTTGCACGCAAGAAGCCGGAATCGCCGATCTGGCCGCCCGATTCTGCGTAGAAGGGCGTCTGGTTGAGAATTGCAATTCCCTTTTGGCCAGCCTGCAGGGTCGCGACTTCGGTGCCTTCATGCACAAGTGCGCTGACGATGCCCTCGGCCTTTTCGGTGTCGTACCCCAGAAATTCGGTCGCCCCAGTCCTCTCGCGCAGAGCGAACCAGACAGTTTCGGTCGCAGCTTCGCCCGAGCCGGCCCAGGCTTTGCGGGCTTCAGCCCGCTGGCGTTCCATCGCCGCATTGAAGGCCTCGAGATCTACGCCGATGCCGCGCGCGCGCAGAGCGTCCTGGGTCAGATCGAGCGGAAATCCATAGGTATCATAAAGCCGGAAGGCGGTTTCGCCGTTGAGATTTGCGCCGGTTGCAAGATCGCGGGTTTCATCGTCGAGCATGGTAAGACCGCGCGCGAGCGTGATGCGAAAGCGCTTCTCTTCGAGCTGAAGCGTCTCGGTTATCAGCGATTCTGCGCGCAAAAGCTCGGGATAGGCTCGGCCCATCTCCCGGGTCAGAGCCGGCACGAGTTTCCACATCAGCGGATATTTGGCGCCGAGCAATTGGGCGTGACGCATGGCGCGACGCATGATCCGGCGCAGCACATAGCCGCGTCCTTCATTGGAGGGAAGCACGCCGTCGGCGACGAGAAACGAGGAAGCGCGCAAATGATCTGCGATCACGCGATGGCTGGCGCGCTGCTCGCCCTGCGCGGGGACGCCGGTTGCTTCTTCGGAGGCGCGGATCAGGGCGCGGAACAGATCCGTATCGTAGTTTGATTTGGCGCCCTGCATAATTGCTGCCATGCGCTCAAGTCCCATGCCGGTGTCGATCGACGGGCGGGGGAGGGGCTGGCGGTTGTCCGGTCCTATCTGGTCATATTGCATGAAAACGAGGTTCCAGAATTCCAGGAACCTGTCGCCATCTTCATCCGGAGAGCCGGGGGGGCCGCCGGCGAGTTCCGGCCCCTGATCGTAGAAAATTTCAGAGCACGGACCGCAGGGGCCGGTATCGCCCATGGCCCAGAAATTATCGGAAGAGGCGATGCGGATGATGCGATCGTCATGGAAACCCGCGATTTTTTTCCATAACGTGAAAGCTTCGTCGTCGTCGTGGTAGACGGTGACGAGGAGCTTGTCTTTTGGCAGTGCGTATTCCTTGGAGATCAGGTTCCAGGCGTGTTCAATTGCGCCTTCCTTGAAATAGTCGCCAAAAGAGAAATTGCCGAGCATTTCGAAGAAGGTGTGATGCCGGGCGGTGTAGCCGACATTGTCGAGATCATTGTGCTTTCCCCCTGCGCGCACACATTTCTGGGCGGTGGTGGCGCGGGAATAGGGACGTTTTTCGATGCCGGTGAAGACATTCTTGAATTGCACCATGCCGGCGTTGGTGAACATCAAGGTCGGGTCGTTGCGCGGGACCAGCGGCGAGGACGCAACGGGCTCGTGGCCGTTCTTGGTAAAATAATCCAGAAATACCGATCTGATCTCGTTTACGCCGCTCATTTCGCCCAGCTTTTCGTGTCTGTCCCGATGATGGCCCGATGGCCTGTCGGAACGTGTTCTAGAGCAAGTGTGCGGAAAGTGAAATCTGTCTTGACGTTTAAGTGCCGCACAAATCCTGCCCCCCAAAAAGACGGGGCGGATCGCTGGTTGTCCAGCCATCCACCCCGTCAGGGAGTACGCATCCGGCTTGAGGCCTGTAGAGGGGACCTTTCTAGCAAAACCATCATGTGGACAGAGGCCGGCGGCACGTCCGCTGTCCAGCCGGGGGCGCTCCCAATGGGAGTGCTTGCAAGTTTCAGAAACCGGGAGTTTAGGCTGTGCTCCAGATTATCTCATTTTGTCTTGACGATGATGAGCCGAGCACAACTCTCGAATGTCCCCGGCGTAATGGATTCCGGGGACGTCTTTGATTGAAAGACATTGCTCTTCGTCGGCAAAAAGCGTGTCACGGCGCACGCGCCGCTTTCCTGCGCTGGCGGATACTAGTCTTCAGTATCAGCATCGGCGGGGTCAACCTGATCGAGAATGCGTTCGGCGATGACCCCTGAATTGCCGCGGATGGCCAGTTCAATCTTGTTGGCAACTTCGGGATGTTCGCGCAAAAAGGTCTTGGCGTTTTCCCGACCCTGGCCGAGACGCTGGCTGTCGTATGAGAACCAGGCGCCTGATTTTTCCACTACACCGGCTTTCACGCCCAGATCGACCAATTCGCCAAACTTGGAAATACCTTCGCCATACATGATGTCGAATTCCACCTGTTTGAAGGGCGGGGCAACCTTGTTCTTCACCACTTTGACACGGGTCTGATTGCCTGTGACTTCCTCGCGGTCCTTGATGGCACCGATGCGGCGGATATCGAGACGCACGGATGCGTAGAATTTCAGGGCGTTGCCGCCAGTCGTCGTCTCCGGGCTGCCATACATCACGCCGATCTTCATGCGGATCTGATTGATGAAAATGACCATGGTCTTGGATTTGGAAATGGAGGCGGTCAGCTTGCGCAGGGCCTGGCTCATCAGACGGGCCTGTAGACCGGGCTGCACATCGCCCATTTCCCCTTCGATTTCAGCGCGGGGGGTCAAAGCAGCGACCGAATCGATGACCAGAACATCAATCGCGCCCGAACGGACGAGAGTGTCACAGATTTCCAGCGCCTGTTCGCCGGTGTCGGGCTGCGAAATCAGCAAATCTTCCAGATTCACGCCGAGCTTGCGGGCATACACGGGGTCCAGCGCATGTTCGGCATCAATAAAGGCGCAAACGCCGCCACGCTTCTGAGCTTCTGCAATGCAATGGAGCGTCAGGGTGGTCTTGCCTGAAGATTCAGGACCATAAATTTCGATCACACGCCCTTTGGGCAGTCCACCAACGCCAAGGGCGATGTCCAGTCCGAGTGATCCAGTTGGAATTGTTTCAATTTCAACAGCTTGCTGGTTTTTGCCCAGCCGCATGATCGAGCCCTTGCCGAAGGCGCGCTCAATCTGCGAGAGGGCGGCGTCGAGCGCCTTGGTCTTGTCCACTGACGTTCCTTCCACGAGGCGGAGATTCGCTTGCGCCATAATATCGATCCTTCGGCTTTGGCGTGACGAAAATGCGTAACGCCCTGTTGATGACTTAGTGTACGTGATTTGTTCTCATCCGCAAGTTCTTTTTTTGTTCTTTTCAAAATTTGTGGGGGCTGATGGTTAATGCCGGGGCCTTGGGCCGCAAGTAGCGAGAACGGGCGTAATTTGGCGCGCAACTGGACTTTCCATTTGGCCCGTCTAAGATCCATTCCACAGGCGAAATTGCCGCAAAATTAAACCGGCATGGCCAGACAGGGAGCGAAACAATGGCGATCCAGATCATCAATCCGCTGGAAGTGGCGGCGCGGGAGAAGAAGCGCACCGTCGTCATGAATACGCGCAAGCTGCATGCCTGGGTTCATTATTATCCCACGCCCGGCGATCACGATGAAATGCATTGTCACAATGAGGATCAGGTTTTCACTGTGTTCGAGGGCCAGTGCACTATGACGTTTCCTGATGGTGGAGCGGCGGTGCTTGATCCGGGCATGGCGGCGCTGATCACGGGCGGCTCGTTTTACAAGCTCGAAAACACCGGCAAGGGGCCGATGATCATGATGGGCCATCGCTCGGGCTCGCAGGACAACGTCAAGATCATCGATTACGTGACGCGCAAGGATATTCGCGAGAACGGCGGCCAGCCTGTCATTCGTAATAAATATGATGCGGCGCCTGCTGCGGGCGAATAAGAAAACCTCAATAAACAAAGACCCCGGGGGCCCTCCATGTTCGCCAAGCTCAATCATCTTGCCATCACCACAGATCACTACGCCACAGTCGGCATGTTCTATCGCGCTGTCTTTGGCATGAAATCATCGGGCGTGACGGAGCGCGAGATGTCTGCGATCTCGGTGGGCGATGGATATACCGGGATGACAGTCATTCCGCGCCGTGCAGGACGCAAGGCGGGGCTCGATCACTTCGGCATTCAGGTGCAGGATCTCGACCTGGTCTGCGATCGTGTGGCGAAAAAATATCCCAGCATTGAAATCGTGAAACGGCCGGGCAACAGACCCTTCACGAGCTTCGGCATCCATGACCCCGCCGGTAATTATTTTGACCTCGGACAACCCCGCGACAAGAACCGTTCTGAAGTTTATGCGATGGATGGCTGGAAACAGGATAATACGATCAGTCATTTCGCCATGCGCGTACGTGACGCTGAGCGCGTTGCAGAATTCTATCACGATGTTTTCGAACTGGAGCCGCGCAACGATCCTATGGAAGAGGGTGGCTACCAGTTCACCGACGGGCGTGTGACTATGATGATCCTGCCCTGGAAGATTTCTTCTTTCAACGGCGCGGGTATTGAACAGCCCGGCATGGACCATTTCGGATTTCGCGTACCCGATGTGGAAGCCTTCAAAAAGAATCTAGCTTCGGTGGCGAAACAGAATCATCAACTCAAGCCCCGAACCATCGATTATGATGAGGAAGGCGCGGCGCGGCTGGCGCTGTTCGCCAAATGCCCGCATGGGGAGTTCCAGCTTGCCGACCCCGATGGAACACTGATTGACGTCGCCGGAGATCATTAGATCCGCGTACTGTAAACCGGAACCGGTTTACAGTACGAAAGCTGATCTATTCTATGTAATTGGAGCATCGCTTTTGCGAAAAACCGGGCCCACTTTTTCGCGCTATGCTCCAGCCATGCGGCGCCTTTGGCTGCTGGCGGCGTTGGGGGGCCTCTGGACCGGTACGGCTTGCGCCCAGGAAACCGCGCGCCAGTTCTATCAAGGCAAGCAGGTACGGTTCACGACCATGGGCTCGCCCGGCGGTGGTTATGATGCCTATATGCGAACGCTGGGTGCGCATTTGATACGGCGGCTCGGGGCCAGGCTGATCCCGATCAACGAATCGGGGGCGGGCGGGCTTATCGCCATGAGCCGTGCCCAGATAGCCCAGCCCGATGGGCTATCGGTTGTGCTGATCGGCGGCGAGGCCGTGGCTGCGGCGCAATTATTCGGTGAGCCCGGCGTCAATTTTGATGTGACAAAACAAGTATGGCTCGCGCGCGTGAGCGCGGAAAGCAAGGTCGTGCTGATCGGTCCCAAATCGCCCTATGCGACGCTGGCGGACATGATCAAGTCCGAACGACCTTTGATTTGGGCGGGTTCCGGCAAGACAGATGGCAATACGGATTTTTCCGCACTTCTGGCGGCCGCCACAGGCATGAAAGCCCGGCTGGTTATCGGCTATAAAGGCACAGGCGGAATGATGCTCGCCATGGAAAATGGCGAGGTCGATGGGCGGGTCGTTTCTGATGAATCGGCTGCGCTGATCGGCCCATCCAGCGGCATGCGAGTGATGGCGATTCTGGCGCGCAAGCGCTCAGCGCAATTTCCCAACGCGCCGACCATTTTCGAAGCTGCAAAACTGAGCGTGGAAAACGAACAGATGCTCGATTGGCGCGCCGATCTGGCTTCGCTGGGCAGGCTCTTGCTGGTTACACCGGGGACACCGCAGTATCGCGTCGATCTGCTGCGCGCTGAATTTGCCGAAATTCTCACCGACACTGCCGTATTGGCTGAATTCAAAAAGCTGGGATTGTCCGTTAGCTATGCCCCCGGCGAAGCAGTGCAGGGCATGATGACAAAAGTGATGACGGCGCTCGACGCCAAGGGCCTCGCAGAGGTCAAGGACATCACGCTCAACCGCTATTATTGAAGGTGATTGAGAGCCTTCCCGGGCTGCACGATGGTCGCTCAGATTCCGAATGAGGAACCGCCGTTCACCGGCAATATCTGCCCGTCGATATAGCTGGCGGCGGGGGAGACGAGAAATGCTGCTGCAGCAGCGATTTCTTCGGCCTGGCCAATCCGGCCGGCCAGTGTGCGCTTGCCAACGGCTTCCTTGGCTTCGGTGCTGTATTCGGAGGTCATCGCGGTTTCCGTCGCGCCGGGGCTGACGGCGTTGACACGGATTTTCAGCGGGGCAAAGCAGCGCGCGAGGGCGTGTGTGAGGCCGATGATGGCCGCCTTGGAACTCACGTAGGCTGTGCCGCCGCGCCCGTGACCGCCGATGCCAGACAGGTTCACTGAACCGGAAGAGGCCAGCACGATGGCGCCGCCGCCGGTGTGTTCCATCGCAATTGCTGCCGCCTGGGCCATCAGGAAGGAGCCGGTCACGTTCACCGCCAGTGTGCGGTTCATTTCCTCGGCGTCGATTTCTTTCCAGGTCTTGGTGGAATGGATGGCGGCCATATGAATGAGACCATCCAGACGACCAAATTCCCTGACACAGGCGCTGACGGCGTTGGCGCAATCTGCGTGATGGCTGATGTCCGCGCGCACGGCGATGAAGCGTTTCAGCGCGGCCGGTTCCACGCCGCCGACGTCGATGACATCGCGATCGACGCCGCAGACCTTGTGGCCCTGCGACAGCAGCAATCCCATGCAGGCCGCGCCTATACCGCTGGCCGCGCCTGTCACGATGATGGTCATTGGTTCAGATTGCGCCATGTCGATCCAGCTTTCTTTCACTTAACAGGTTGCACAATGATCGGCTCGTCAATCATTGTGATTTCCGCGCATAAGCGCGGAGGCGCTATCGCGTTGTACCAACCTGCGGAGGTAAGTACCTCAGCGATTTGGTATGTGCCCATCATTCTTGGCCGGCAGGACCGGGTCAAGCGGCATATGGAAATCTCAGGGTTGCTTGCCCCATTTGACTTCACGGAAGCCGCTGCTGGTCTGACCGGGGGGCAGGGCGGGCTTCACAACAGCAAATCCCTGGGTAGTGGGCTGCGCGTCCGGGCTGCCGGGATTGACCGTACCCACGGGCGTGCGGTCCGTATTGTAACGTTGATTGAACATGTTCGCTTGCTGGCGGGTTTGTTCGGCCTTGATTTCGGCGGTCTGCTGAGCGCGCGTTTCGGTTTCCCTGCGGCGGGCTTCCTGTAGCGCACGATCACGGGCGGCGGGCGTTTGTGCCGGCTTTGCGGCCATTTCCTGGGCGTTCTGGCGCGGCTGTTCCGGCTGGAGAAAACTGAAAACAGCAATGCCGAAAGCGATAGCGCCGCCAATCACCAGAATTCGGTCCGGCGAAACGGTTCTTGCCACAGGACGCCGGTTTACAGGTTGCCACTTACGCAATGTCGCCACAACTCGTCTCCACTCACGTGCGGAACGCCCGCAACGATGAACAGAGTAAATGGATATGGTCAACAAAGCGTTGACTGGCGCGTGAAAACTTTGACCGTGAAGCGGCTCCCCTTATTGGCTCGCACAGGTTTGCTCGCGGCCAAACGGAATACGCATTGTCGACAAATGTTTCAGCCCACGCTGCCCTTCACAGCTTCAATCAGTTGTTTCAACGTGAAGGGCTTGGGCAGGAAACCGAATTCCTCGCCTTCCGGCAGGTTTTTCGCGAAGGCGTCTTCGGCATAGCCGGAAACGAAAATGACCTTGGCCTTGATGCCGCGCTTGCGCAATTCGCCAAACATGGTGGGCCCGTCCATTTCGGGCATGACGACGTCGGAGACGATGAGGTCAATCTTGCCTTGCGCCTCCTCGACGGCTTCAAGCGCTTCAACGCCAGACCCGGCTTCGATCACCGTATAGCCGCGCGAGGCCAGAGCGCGCGCGCCAAAAGCCCGCACAGCTTCCTCATCCTCGACCAGCAGGATGGTGCCACGTCCGGTGGCGTCCGCAGCCACGGAGGCCTTCACCTCCACGACAGGCTTGGGCATTTCTTCGGCGGTTGGAATATGGCGCGGGAGGTATATCTTGAACGTCGTGCCTTTGCCGAAGGTGCTGTCGCACGCGATATAGCCGCCGGTCTGCTTGACGATGCCGTAGACCATCGAGAGGCCAAGCCCAGTGCCCTTGCCTACTTCCTTGGTGGTGAAGAAGGGCTCGAAGATCTTTTCCTTCACTTCGTCGGGAATGCCGTGGCCGGTGTCTTCAACCTCGATCACCACATATTCGCCAGTGATGAAGCCGGGCTCCTTGATCCCCGCGCTTTGCACTGCATCCACATTGCGAGTGCGCAGCATGATCTTGCCGCCCTCGGGCATGGCGTCGCGCGCGTTTACGACGAGATTCACGATAACGTTCTCGAATTGGTTGATGTCGGCCTTCACCAGCCAGAGATCGCGGCCGTGTTTGAGGTCGAGCTCGGTCTTTTCGCCGACAAGACGGCGCAATAGAATCTGCAGGTCCGCAAGGACATCGCCGAGTTGCAGGATTTGCGGACGCAAGGTCTGCCGGCGCGAGAAGGCCAGCAATTGCCGCACCAGACCGGCAGCGCGATTGGCGTTCTGCTTGATCTGCATGATGTCGCCGAAGGACGGATCGGTCGGCCGGTGGCGGGCGAGCAACAGATCAGAAAAGCCGATGATGGCTGTCAGCACGTTGTTGAAGTCATGAGCGACGCCGCCTGCGAGCTGACCGATGGCCTGCATCTTCTGAGACTGGGCGAAACTTTCCTGCAATGTCTTTTGTTCAGTTGTATCGAGCGCAAAAACGGTGGCGCAGGCGCCGTCTCCTGCGTTCTCCGCAGGCGATACGAACAGGCGGGCCGATCGCCGCTCATCATTGGCGATGCCAGCGTCCACGGGCTTGATATCGCTGCGATCGTCGCCGGCAAGCGCCAGCGCGGACTTGATGGAGTCATGGTCGCGCGGGGTGAAGCCGGACAGAAGTGACTTGCGGCCCTCAGGGCCCTTAAGTGCATCCGGGATCAGACTTGCAAAAGCAGCGTTTGCGCGCACGACGTTGCCGTGCTTGTCGACTGTCGCGATGGCCATGGGTGTCTGGTTGAAGAAGCGCGCAAAACGCACTTCGGCAGCGCGAAGATTTTCCGCAGGCTCCTCACCCGAAGCGCGATTGATTACAAGCGTACGCGAAGGGCCAGGCGTGCGGTCCTGTGCGAAGGCAACGCGATGAATCAGGCGGACCGGAAGGCTTTGGCCGCCACGGCGGCGCAGATCGACATCGACCTGTTCAGTTACCACAGCGCCGCCTGCGCCCGTGATGGCCTGTAGCAATGAAGCGCCATGGCCCGCCAGGATATCGGTTAGCGCGAGGCCGCCCGTGCCGACTTGCGCCAGATCGTAATCGAGCCAGCCGGCGAGCGTTGCATTCATGTAGGAAAGACGTCCGGTCGCGTCTGCCGAAAAAAAGCCTGCGGGGGCATGATCGAGAAAATCGATGCCGTGCTGCAATTCCTGAAACACATTCTCGTGGCGTGCGCGTTCTCTTGTGACGTCGGCCACCTGCCAGAGCGTTGCACGCTTCTGGGCAAAACGCTCGAGCGGCCGAACGCGAATACGGTACCAGCCGACAGGCCCGTCGCCGGACAGAGGCGGGGATAAACGCAATTCCTCGGCTGCACGTTTGCCTTCCCTTGAAGCTTGGGCCAGCCGGTAGACGGCTTCGGAGACTTCGGGCGTGCCGGAAAACAAACGCTCGATTGTGCGCAAGTCAGCCGGGTCGTTGGCGCCCGACATGGTCATGTAGGTTTCGTTCGCGTAGTGGACGCGGGTGTCGCCTTCGGTGACGAGCAGGCCCTCGATGCTGGTATCGGCGATCAGCTTGGTGATGTCGTTGCGCGCGGCCTGGCCGGAAAGTTGGAGAAATCCGACAGCATAAGCAAACAGCCCGATGACGCCGATAATGGCGAGCAGGGCCAGCAGGCCCAGCGTCAACTTTCCTGCCCGTTCTGGCGGCAAGAAAGAATAGGACGCCACAGCCCCCACCAGGATGACGGCGAGCAGCAGGACGAGCCCGGGGCTGCCGGTCCTCTCGGTTCGATCAAGCGCGACGGGTGTTGGCGTCTGGGTCATGATATCACTTTGCAGATCCCGGCAAACGCTGGCAGCTGGGACTTCAGGAACGGGAAGCGGGAAGGCCAGCCGGATTGCGAACCGGCAAAGAATATTACGATTCGGCTCAGAATGATGTGGGCTTTGTCAGTTTGCAACGGCCTTTGCTGTCTCCACCCACTATCCCTTGACGAAAATGCCTGCCAGTGAAGCCGGGTCGGCTGACGGAAAACCGCAGTGCTGGCAAATCAGAGGTGGCACAACATCTTGCGGGAATTGGTTAACCATTTGTTAATGTCGTCCCCACGTACATGACTGGATCATGTTATGTTGTATAGAGGCTATGCTTCTGTTGCCTTTTCAGGCAGTCAGGAACTTTGGCGGCACGCGTGCCAGCGGCGGTTGCGTGCTGTGCCGGTTCGACAATTTTTTTGCACGCCGATGGCATGCATTTGATTGCGAAGTGGATGTGTGAGGATATCAAGTATGGACTCGCTGAAGAAGTTTTTTGGTAACAACGATTTGGGCGTGATGCTGACCTATGCGGTTGGCGCCCTTGTCATATTGATTGTCGTTTTTTTGATTATCTATGTACTGCGGTTGATCTTCAGCGGTCGGATCCGGGGCGCCAGCCGCGGGCGCACCAGACAGCCCCGGCTCGGCGTGGTCGACGCCTTCGATATCGACCGGCAACGCCAGCTGGTCATCATTCGTCGCGACAATGTTGAACATCTCATCATGATCGGCGGACCGAATGATGTCGTAATCGAGCCGGTTATCTCGCGCAACGCGGGACTGGAAACGCGGCCCGTTCGTGAAGTGGCCACTGGAGCTGAGGCACCCTCGGCGCCGATGGCTCCAATTGCTGTGTCACCGCCGGCGCCGCTGGCTCAACCCGCCCCCCAGATGCCGCCACCAGCACCTATGCCGCCACTTGCGCCGATGGCTCCACCTGCGCCCGTCGCGCCAGCAGCGACTGTACCGGTTCCAAGCCAGGTGGCCGCGCCAATTCCTGCGCCGATTCCTGCTCCGGTTATTGCTGAGGCACCCCCCGCACCGAAGCCTGTCGCCGCGATTCCTGTTGTTTCATCTCCACCGCCAGCAGCTCCCCCTGCGCCCCAGGCTCCGCCGCCGTCGATAGCACCGCGTCCCATGCCGCCCCCGGCACCCGTTGCTCCCCGTCCTGTCCCTCCACAAATTGCGATTCCGCCAATCGCACTTGTTCCAATCATACCTGCTCCAATCATACCCGCACCAGTTCCGCGCCCGGTTGCTCCGCCGCCACTGCCACCGCCTCCGGTTGGTGGGCCGCGCCCGCACATGCCGACGATGTCCCCACCTGCCGCAGGGCCGGGGCCTCTGCCTCCCATCGCGCCGCCCCCGGTTGTGTCGCGCCCCATTGCGCCGTCACCCCCGCCGCCGCCAATCGTTCCGCGTCCTTCGGCCCCGCCGCCGCCACCTCCGGCACCACCTTCACCACCGGCTGTGCCTACCACTCCGCCTGTTCCGCGCCCGGCTGCGCCGCCTCCGCCTCCGCCTCCGCCTCCGCCTCCGCCACCTCCCGTGGCGCGGCCGGTTGCACCGCCTCCACCAGCTCCGCCTCCACCACCTCCACCACCTCCGCCACTTCCTCCACTTCTTCCTGTAACAACTGTTGTTTCAAAATTAGCAATTACATTTTTATCTGAATT
>CAMDKB010000059.1 GCA_945901195.1 Rhizobium sp. Q54 | reverse complement strand
ACGGCGGCAGAAGAAAACCCGTCCCGCGATCAATCGTGCGAAAATTGCTCATCAAAGGGCCGCTCGTCAGAGGGAAAGAATCAACAGTATGATTCTACGCTTGCCCTTGCCCCGCCGCCAGGACAAGTTAAGTCCGACAGGCTGCTAGTAACGCCTCATAAATCTGCGCCCGTCATCCAAGTCGGCATGGTGCGGACCTAGCGCTCGAACATTTGCTCCCATTAAGGCGAAGGCGAGGCCGTGGCGATCGAAAATCTCATCCGCAGGCCAACCGATTGCAACTGCGTCATCGCCCCATTGGTCCAGAAATCGCCCGGCCCCGTCGATCGCTTCCCGCCATTCGCCCTCCAGAGCCCAGCGGGGCCGCACAAGCTGGAGGCGCGCCCAAGCCGTCAGAAATACCGGCGGGCATCGATCCGCCGCCAGCGCCTCGCGCTCTGCTAATGTGTAGGCATCGGGCTCCGGTGAAGGCGGCAGCGTCTCGAATACCGGCTGCCTTGTGACGCCTGTCCCAGTTGTCCCAACTGTCCCGTTTGTCCCAAGCGTCCCAATTGTCCCAGCGGGGCTAGCTGTATTGCGTGAAGCAATCGGCTTGTCCCTTTCGGAAATCGTGTGCGCATCCGTCCGCCCTTGGTGTCCCACTGTCCCACGGCTAGGGACTGGGACACTGGGACAGCTCTTTGCCAGCGCTGCGCGTGCAAGGTCTTTGAGGCTCATTCATCGCCTCCCTGCAAGCGCCGCGATACTGACGAACGCGACAGCCCGGTTTCCTTCGCAATCTCGCGGACGGACATGCCCTGATCTTTGAGGCTTCGGAGCAATGCCGCTTCGTCATCGCGCGTGATCTCTGCAACATTCCAGCGCCCATCGATTAGACGTGCCTCGAATGGCGCGGCATCGTCGCCATAGAAGCCCCGCGACTTTGTAAAATGGATTTCAAACCGCGCGCCTTGTGAGGCATCGTAATCCGGCGGGCGCCGTAAGCTGATCACACTGTCCAGCACGTCCTCTTTCCGGCTTGTGCCACGCTGCCCGCCACTCTTGCCCGCATGATGGATCAACAGCACGCTGCGACCGGCGGCGCGCTGGCGGAGGCACCATGATTGCACCGGCCCCCAGCTATCGGCCTCGTTCTCTCGGAGGCTTCGGCAAACCGTCGAAAGATTGTCGATGATGATCAGATCAGCGTCGCGAATTTCCCTCTCATAAAACAATTGCGCGCCCGGGTCCGAGAGGTCCGGCAAACCGTCAGCCTGCAAATCAGCCGCTACAAGCCTGAAGCCATTTTCCGCAGCCTCAAATTCACTTGCCGCCACGATGCTGGCAAACCGTTCCTTCAGATCGGCAGCAGGCATTTCGCCATCGATGTAAATGACGCGGCGCGCTTCCGGCGCACGCCAACGCAGAAAGCTTCCCGCACCGGCAACGGCGTACGCGATATTCAATCCAACCCATGTTTTACCAATCCCGCGCTCTGCAAAGATCATGGAAATGCCTTGCGTCGGGAGCCATGGCGACAAGATCTTTTCCCGCGCCGGGAAATCCTTTTGAAGCAATTCAGCGCCCGTAAGTGTTACAAGCCCCCGAACGTATGCGGGGACATGTATTTGCACCGGCTGCGCGGCATCGGGAACAGCAGCGCCTCTCTCCAGTGCGCCAACAGCGATGGCCTTGGCTTTGAAGTCACCAAATTCGGAGCCCATCATGCAGCCTCCGATGTTTCGTTGCGCTTCAGTATGTCCGCCAGATCATTGAACGAACCGATGGCGGCGCGCGTATAAGCCATGAACCGGCGCAGGGTGTAGGCCAAACCGGCGTCATCGGCGACGGCTGCGAAATCCTGGGCCATGCCCGCGTATATTCCGGCCATGCCCATCGCCTCTTGAATGTCGGCGCGAAGTTCTGGCAGAAAGTCAAACGGCAAAGGCCCTGAAAGTGACTTGTTGGGATCGCTCATAAGCGAACTCCCAATTGTGCCAGCGTTGCGACAACGCGTGCAACGCATGGCGACAAGTTGAACTTGCGCGCGAGATATATCGCCGCAAAATCTTCCGCTCGATTCTGGTTTGTGGTATTGGTCTCGTTAAGCACCGCTGCCCGCTGTGCATTCCCGAGCCCTGCCGGTTTGCCCCCGGTGGGGTTCGCCTTTTTCATCAGGCAACCTCCCCCAACAAGCGGGCGCGCTCGCTGTCTGGAATAAGCCTACGCCCGCCCAGCGTCACGGTGCGGATTTTGTCCTGCTTAACAAGTTCGTAAAAATGCGATCTCGATATACCTACACGTTCACAAAATTCCTTTACTCGATGCGCATAACGCACAGTACTGGGCAGGTGCGGTAATCCACTTTTAGTGCTCATCTTCCATCCTTGCGTTTGATGGGCCAGCACTGGATTGCGCTGGCTTCATGTGTGCAAGAATGACCGTTTCCGTCGGGAATTCGGGGATGTTATTTCTTTGTGAAATCATGTCCCATTAAGGCTTGAACGAGAATCTTCGTCTGCCTCTTTCGCTTCTCCGTAATTATCTTATAGGCTCTCTTTAATCGCTTTGAATGCGTCGTGCGCTCTGCCTCAGGAAGAACTCGCCGCTTAATAAACAATGGGATAGCCGACTTCAGAACAACTTCGAATGACTTTCCTGAATTATTCATGACTTGTTCTATTACAGCGATCAATTTCTCATCGATTTTGTTTCGAGTTTTTCCTACCTTTGGCCCGCGTTTTTTAGGCGGCGGATACTTGTCAGCCAGCACAGTTCCAAGCCAAATCCAAGCCTCTGCTGCGCTAAATGACATAGGAACTCGATGATGGTCTCGCAGCGCAGCCAAAGCACCCTGATACTTATGGTCTGCAAGGCGTTCTAACAGTTGCGGGGGGACCGTGAATTGTGGAGGCGGCGCGAGAATTGCGCCGAACATCCCATTGAATTTTGGCTTTTCATCCGACATAGGCATGCCCTAGCAATGACCGCAGCTGCCCGTCATTCTAGATTGATACTCTTCGTGCGTCCTGATCCGTATGTGCCCATGTAAGTTCATCCACGGTTTTCAAGCCGTATTACGTTTCTTAAATTTACTCCGCCGCAATAGCTGGCCCACGCCTCCATCAGCGCCCGCCGTTTCTCAAGGACATCGGTTCGACGATATGCGCGTTCAACAGCGTTCCCAACGACATGCCCCATGGCTTGCTCGATGACCGAGTTTGGGAAACTGACGGCTTCCTCCGCCCAAGTCCGAAACGTGGCGCGGAAACCGTGCGCGGTGATCGGACGGCCGTCCTTCGGATCGATCCAACGATTGCCCGAGACGTTGTTCATGCGGCGCAAAACCGTCAACATGGCCATATTAGAAAGCGGCTTGCCGCCGCGTTTTCCGGGAAATACGAATTCGCCAATCTTCGCCGATTGCATCTCGCGAACAATGTCCAGCGCGCGGGCGGGCAGAGGAACTCGGAAAGGTTCATTCCTGTGTTCCCGGTCTTTCAGGTTCGCCAATGGGACAGTCCACACCGCGTTTTCAAGATCGAATTCCGGCCATCGCGCCTTGAGAACAGCGTCCGTCCGCACATTCGTAAGTATAAGGAACTCCAGTGACCGCGCCGCAATGGCCTCACGCGCGCGCAGATCGGCAATGAATGCCGCGACGTGTTCATAGGGCAACGAGGGATGCCGACCACGGGACAGGGCTTTCGGGCGTTCAAATCCCAACGCCTTAAGGTCCGCCCACAAGGCCGGATTGGTATTCATGGTAATGCCGTGTTCGTCGCGAAGCTTAACTCTTGCGTATTCGAACACGCGCTGGATGGCCGGATACAGCTTGCGGGCGACTTCTGGCTTGGTCCGCCACACGGGTGTCAGCACAGTCGCCACGTCAACCGTGGTGATTTCATGCACCCGCTTCTCCAGCAGTGGACCGCAATAGGCGTCGCCGAGGTGCCTTTCCCACTGGTAGCGCACTTTGGCGTTCACCGATTTCGCCTGCGCCTCAGCAATCACAAGAGCGGCAATGTCACGAAACGTCGGAATTGGCTTTTCTGCCTTCCGCGCGGACAGCCGAGCGTCAATTGGTTCGATGCCTGCCGCCAATAATTTTCGGGCATCGCCAGCGGCAATCCGTGCATCGGATAAGCTGACGCTGGGAAACGAACCAAGCCCCATGTCGCGGCGCACCCCGTTCAATTGGTAGCGCAAAACCCATTTGCGACTGCCTGATGGAGCAACAACGAGCGCCAGCCCGCCACCGTCGCCATGGCGTCCAGCGCCAGCCGCTCTGACTTTCCGATCCGTCAGCTTACCCATCGGCTATAGTCCCACACTGAGTCCCACATTTTGACGCGGATTTTAGCGGACAGCGACGGACATAGAAAGATTGACTATTTATAAAATGCGAATTTATATAGCTTTATTGAAACATTGACGGATCACGACGGACACTAGTTTAGTGCCGGCTAGGGGCACCAAATCACTGTCCGAAACGGTGTATTTTCGTCCAAAATAGACGTCTTATCAGATAGATATTGGACTTTATTGGTCCAACCCCTTTCGGGGCGGTGCAGTTGCTACCAACAGAATTGTTGGTATCTTTGTTGGTAGATGCTCCCTTCCAACAAGGCAGATACCAACATGCTGACAGATACCGTCGTCAAATCCGCCAAGACTGAGTCTGCCGTTTCAAAATTGTCGGATAGCGGCGGGCTTCAATTATGGGTCACGCTGGCGGGCGGAAAATACTGGCGCATGGCATATCGGTTCGACGGGAAGCAGCGGCTGCTTTCCATCGGCACCTATCCCGCCATCGGGCTCAAGCAGGCCCGTGCGGCGCGCGAACGGGCGAAAGAGCTATTGGCCGACGGACAAGACCCAAGCCAGAAGAAGAAGCTGGACAGACTGGCGGCGGAAGCGGTCTCCGTAAATACCTTTGCGGCGCTCACTTCCGAACTGCTGGCAAAGAAAGCGCGAGAAGGCAAAGCCGGTTCCACGCTTGGCAAGCTGGATTGGCTGCTTGGCCTTGCCCTGCCGGATTTGGGACCGCGCCCGATATCGTCCATCACGCCGCCGGAAGTTCTGGCAGTTCTGCGCAAGGTGGAAGCGCGGGGCAGATTGGAGACAGCCGGGCGGTTGCGGGGGGTCATTGGCGAAGTCTTCCGTTATGCCATCGCAACCGGCAAGGCGGAAAATGATCCAACGGGCGCGCTTCGCGGTGCGCTCACGACGCCAGTCACAAAGCCCCGTGCGGCTATCGTGGAACCGGTTCCGTTTGGCGGCCTGCTTCGCGCCATCGAATCTTATGAGGGCACGCCGGAAGTTGTCGCGGCGCTTGAATTGCTGGCCTTGACCTTTGTCCGCCCCGGCGAATTGCGCAATGCGGCATGGGCTGAATTCGATCTTGACGCCGGGGTCTGGATCATTCCTGCCGGTCGCATGAAAATGCGCCGGCCGCACCGCGTGCCATTGGCCCCGCAAACCATCGCTGTCCTGAAATGCCTTCACGCCATTACAGGGCACGGCCCGCTGCTTTTCCCGTCCGTTCGCTCGCCAGACCGCTGCATGTCGAAAAACACCGTCAATGCGGCCTTACGGCGGCTTGGTTATGGCAAGGATGATATGACCGGCCACGGCTTCCGCGCCGCCGCGTCTTCCATGCTGAACGAAAGCGGGAAATGGAACCCGGACGCCATCGAAGCGCAACTTGCCCACGTGGAAAACAATTCCATCCGCCGGGCCTATGCGCGGGCGGATTTTTGGGAGGAGCGTATCAGGATGATGGATTATTGGGCGTACCGGCTGGACGCTATGAGACGCGGGGCAGAGGTTATGAGGTTGCGGGCCTAGCCGTTTCGGGGGCCCGTGAATCCAGTTTGGTTTTTGGCACCAATCGGCTACTGCTTTCGTCGGCCATTTCTCTCCAAAAAGCATGAGTGCCGCTATTGTCCCGCCTCACTGTTTTGATCGCGCAAGCGAAAGCGAAAGACCCGAAGCTAGGGCAAGAACTGGAGAGTGAATTCAAGGTTCTCTCGTCGCGCCGCTCATTCGGGCTGAATTTCGAGCGGCACAAGCCGGAAAGCGTGGAGTTTCCCGGCAGGCCAGTGCGCAAGGGCGACAAGGTGCGCATCCTCCCCTTCCCGCAGAATTTCGGTCAGCAGGCGGATGAGCTCAGGCCTATCGGCCCGAGCGCCCGAGGCCTTTTCAACAATGACCCGCTCGCAGCCCGCTTCGCGTAGCTTCTCCAATTGGAGGTCAGGGTTTTGGTCGAGGGTGGATACTCTGGCGTAGCCGATGCGCATGGCTCAGTCTCATTTCTCGTCAGCAAGGTGACATAATGAGACTTACGTTTCAAGACAAGTTTTGAGACTAAAGAGAGGCCTGTGGCATCCCTGCCAAGGCCTCTTGCTGGATAGTCTCAAAAACGAGGGTTTTCATGACAGCCCAGATACCCGCCTAAGTTTGCGAAAGGTCTACCTTTTACAAGCTTGCACGAACTCGGCACGATCGGGAAATGCGGACCTTGAAATCTCGAATTGTTGGAAAACTCGTCGAAAAATCAAACGGCGGATTCAACATCAGGGATCGGCGCGATGCGCCAAGAATAGATTTGCCGTAAGCGTCCGGTCTGGCCGCCCTGCCTTGAGTTGGAGAGATTGCGTAGTGTCCACCTTTGGTAGCGGACACTCAGGAGCATTCTTTCATGGCCCGGCCTAGCAAGCACCGGCATTGGAGCGGCTCGGGCGGAAGAGGACGCGGCTCAGGCAGAAGGCGACGCATGGTTTTCCCGCTTCTCCAGAACCCCCGGCATGCTCATGACCCTTCCTGTCTCAAATTATTGCGGCATCCGCAAAATAGGCTTCACCCACGCGGCCATCGCAGAAATGCTTGCCGGCAAATGCCGCAAAGATGACGGAGCCAAGATCTCACATGCGCTCGCCATGCATGAGCTCGAGATTTTCCTCCAGCGTGAAGTATCCCGGCTTGCGATGGCTGACTCCCGGTATCCGGCTCACAATCGAGCTAAAATCAGGGCTGTGTAGAAACCCCTTTGCCGCAACGGTTTCTCGCGGCATCATCCCATCACGTAACACAAAACGGAACTCAAGAAATGTCAAATTGCTGATCTTCTCGCAGGTCATACTTTCCCTCGCTTTGCCCTTCGCGGTGGTGCCACTGGTATGGTTCACAGCCTCAAAAACAATGCTTGGAGACCTCGTCGCCGCCAGATGGCAGACAGCCCTTGCTGTCATCATCGCCGCAATCATTATCGCCTTGAATCTGAAGCTGCTTGTCGATGCCATCCTCGGCTGAAAGGTTTGTTCACGAAAGTTTTACACTTTGACGGAGTGTCCAATTACTGAAAGGATGCGCGAAGGCGGAACTGCCTAATATTCCAGAAAGTTAAACCATGCTTGCCAGACACGCATTGAGTCTGTTCTTCGCTTCCGTTGTTCTTCCCTCCGCCGTTCTCGCACAGGCCCAGACCAGCAAACCACCTGCCCTTTCGGCGGGAGATGCTGTTGTCACCGGTTTTTCGGGAACACTTGCACCGGGCGGCAATCCCGCAGCGCTCCCGCCCCCCGTCGAACGGCAATTCATAAATCCGGACGCCCCGTCTGCCCGTGTGCTCAACATCGCCCGCCCCGGCCGAATCTGGGAGGGACAGGCAATCCCCACACTGGCAAAGTTCGAGGCCTTCGCCCGCGAGACCGGGCAGATCTTTGGCGTCGTGGTAACCGATCAGTCCAATCCCGATATTTTTCTTGCAGCCACATCCGCCTATGGCCTGCATCTGACAGGCCGCAACAGCCGTGGCGAACAGGAGCGTCGCAAAAAAGGCGGCCCCGGCGTCGGCTGGATGCGCGGCCAGTTCGGCCTCGACCTGCAGGGCGGCCCCGGCAGCGTCTACAAGATTGATGGCCGCACCGGCGCTGTCAGCCTCTTCGCCAATATCATGCTGGAAAACGTGCCGAACCACGGGCCGGGCCTCGGCAACATCGCCTATGACGCCGCCAACAAGCAATTGTTCGTCACTGATCTTGCCACCGGCATGATCCATCGCCTCGCAGCAGACGGACGCGAACTGGACATCTACGATCACGGCGCAACTGGCCGCCCTGCCGCGCAATTGCCGCCCGCGCCTTTTGATCCGCGCACCCGCGCCAGCATTTCGCGCGAGCAATTCGATTCCGAAAATCCGGCGACCTGGGGTTTTGCCCCGCCTGCCCGCCGCGTCTCCGCCGTCACGCTGCATCAGGGCCGCTTGTATTATTCGGTCGCAGAAAAATCGCAGATCTGGTCCATCGGCATCGCGCAGAATGGTGCGTTCGCAAATGATCCCCGCTGGGAAATGGATGTGGTCGGCGCTGCTGCCGACATCAACGTCACCGACATCGCCTTTTCCGAAAAGGGCGCCATGATTCTGGCCGAGCGCGCCGCGCCGTCCGGCAGTTTCGCCTACACAAGCCTCGTGAAGGCGGGCGAGCCCCGCGTCCTGCGTTACTGGCCCAAACAGCCTAACGATCCCGCCCCGGGCTTGTGGACGCCACAGGCGGAAGAATATGCCATCGGCTTTGCAGCCCAATATCGCAACACCAACGGCGGCGTCGCCCTTGGCTATGGCTACGATCGCAACGGCAATCTCGCCGCCAATTCATGCCAGGCCTCGCTCTGGACGACTGCGCAAAACATCCGCAACGCGCCCGCCCTGCGCGACAGGCTGGAACCCGGCGGCCCGCTCGCCATCAGCGGCCTGCACGGCGTGCCATCCGCGCCCGCGCGCCCGTTCAACGAACCGCCCTTCACATCCTATTCGGTCGACTATAACGGCCAGCCGGATCAGGCCAGCACATCGGGCCATATGGGCGGCGTGCGCATATTCACCACGCCCTGCCTGCCCAATGTCGCAAACTTCGCCGGCCCCGGCTTTGGCGGTACACCGCCCTACATCAGCGGCCCCATGACAACTGCTGGTGGAGGCGGCGGAGGGGGCGGCGGAGGGGGTGGCGGAGGGGGTGGCGGCGAATGCGTCGGCCCGAATTGTTCCCCCTGCCAATTTGGCGTCAATCCGGACGGGTCTTGCGTCCCTCCACCGATCCCCATTGATCTGACGATCAAGAAGACCGCAGGCGAGGTCAAGTTCGATCCCAAGACATTAACCTGGACGACAACATTCACGTTGAATGTAACCAACAATGGCGCGCCCTTTACCCCCGGCAACGCAATTTCCATCAACGACCCGATACCTGCGGGGCTGACGCTGGTCAGCGCCACTGGCACAGGATGGACTTGCACAGGCGCCTTGACTTGCGGCTATAGCTTTGGCTCCGGCGTCTTCAATAACGGCGCAACACTGCCGCCCATTGTGATCACGGTCACCAGCAAGACGCCCGGCAAATACGACAACTGTGCAACAGTAGGCGTACCTGCGGGCAGCGGCCTGGCGGAAACGTCACTGGCCAACAATCGCGATTGCGCGAGTGTTGAATTCAAATACCCGCCCAATGACATAAGCGTGGTCAAAGTTCCGCAGGAAGGAAATTGTTCACCGCTGTCGACTTGCACATTCGCTATTACTGTCACGAATAATTCGCCATGGCCCTTCAACGGACCGGTTACGTTCAGCGACAATGCCGGAACGCCGATGACGATAGGCAGCACGAACCTGCCATGTTCGCCAGCACCTTCCGCCATCCCATTTTCTTGTGTCGGCAACATCAGTTTGCCGGCAGGCGTATCTTCCCAGACGTTCACGATTGTGGGGATTATACCAGCAGGCGGCGTGCCAGCTGGCACAACCCAAACCAACACAAACTGCATTACAGTGGGACCGGCGCCTACGAATCCCGGGTTTCCTTCAACTGTCACATCGGAAACAAAGGACTGCAAGAACTACAATGCCTGTGGCTTTCAGTGTCACATGACGCAAAATCAGATCGACAAGATCAAAATCGAGAAAAAGGCAAATTCCGCGACCTGCAGTCCCGGCGGACTCTGTTCATTCACTTTTACGATCACAAACACATCCGCTACCAACGCCACAGGCGTCATGCCAATCAGCTTTATCGACACCATGCCGCCGGGTTCCGCGACATTTGTACCTCCACCAACGCCGTTTCCCTGGAGCTGCATACCCTTCTCTGGAAACCTGAAATGCCTTTACCCGCCATCATCGATTCCGGCAGGCGGCAGCATCAGCGTTGTACTGACCTATCAGATCGCTCCTGGCTATTCCCAGCCTACGCTGACCAATTGCGGCGAATTCTTTACTGGCACACCGTCGTCATCCAGTGCTGCAAGGCAAATGGCCGGATCGATGGAGATGAAAGACCTGGAAACTTATTTTGTGCAGCGTGGCCTCTCAAAGCCGGGTGAGCCAGTGAATGCCAGCGCAATGAAGTCGGTTCCTGTTGTACCAGGCCCCGATGACAAGAGCTGCGCGACCGTAAATATCACACAGCCCCCAGACGGCACCGGCAGCATCATCGTCAAAAAAGAAGTCATCAGCAGCCCTAGCCAACAAGTAACCATTCCTGCGATGACTTTCCCGGCGACTGTGACTTGCGGCACGGCTGCGCCGGTAACAATCTCGCTTTCTAGCGATGGGACTCCCGTAACCGTCAACAACATGCCCTTGGGCAGCACCTGTACAGTTGTTGAACCTGCGCCCAGCACCAATATTTGCGTAAAACCGAGGGCAGACACCTGGACAACCAGCTACGTCCCCTCTTCGGCAGCCGTCGCCAATCCGCCGAACACCATCACTGTACGCAATATATTGGTCTGCAAAGAGAGCGACGGTGGCATACTTGTCATCAAGGAAGTTCCCTATCGTCCCGGGATGAAAGCCTTTCCGCCGCAAACTTTCACAGCGACCGTAACCTGCGGTTCGTCCATTACAAACATGACGTTTCCGAATATGGTGTTTTTAGGCACCAACGGCCCACAGGCGGTGAGCGGACTTCCACTGGGTACGAATTGTCATATTCAGGAAGACCCGCTCCCCCCTATCACCGGCGTAAATTGCCCCGGTTCAACAGTCGCGACATGGGTCGCCACTTACTCGCCATCGCAAAACGTGCCCGCCACATCGCCCCCCACAACAGTGACAATTACAAATACCTACATGTGCAAACCTGCAGATGTGGAAAAAGGCAGCATCATCGTCAAGAAGGAAATGACAGGCGGCATAGCTGGCGTTCCTCTCCCAACGTTGACATTTGCCGCAGTCGTGACCTGTGGCACCGCCCCACCAGTCAACGTCAGTCTGCCTGGCAATGGCGCGCCTGTAACCCTCAACAACTTGCCAATAGGCGCAAGCTGCTCGGTTGTCGAAACACCACCCACGACATCAGGCGTTTGCCCTGTAAACTTCACAGCCACATGGACGACATCCTACGTGCCAGTCGCTGCTTTGGTGGCAAGTCCCGCAAACACGGTGACGGTGCGCAACGAGTTGCAATGCACACCAGTCACACAACCGCGTCAAACACTGCCACCGGTCCTGCCCATCGTTACCCCGCCACCGCGCGATCCGCAGGTTTGCGCGCCGCCCAAAGTCCCCGGCCCTGTCCGTGGACAATGCGTCTGCCCGCAAGGCACTTCGCCGCGTGGAGCAAGCTGTGTGACGATTGAACGTCCGCAGGCCTGTCCACCGACCTATATCAAGACGCAGTCAGGCCAATGCGTCTGTCCGCGTGGCACCGAGGATGAGGGCGGACGTTGCGTGCGGCAGATCTCCTGCCGTCCGCCGATGCGCCCGAACAGTGCTGGCACGGCCTGCGTCTGCCCGGCGGGAACCGTCAGCAATGGCCGCACCTGTGTGCGTCCGCTGAGCTGCGAAGCTCCGGCACGTCCAAACCGCGGTGGCACCGCCTGCCTCTGCCCGGCTGGAACCATCGCACGCGGCAACACCTGCATCGTGCGGGAACGGCCGCGCCTGCAATGTGAGGCTCCCGCTCGGCCGAATGCACGCGGCAATGCCTGCATCTGTCCGCAAGGCATGACGCCCCGTGGCCGCAGCTGTGTCGCGCCGCGCGAACGCGGACCGCGGATTAACGGCGGCGATGTCATCCGTGTACTGCCCGGCTTGCTGGGCGGGTTTGGACGCGGCGGCGGGCGTGGCGACGGCGGCGGTGGTCCCGTCAACCCGCGCGGTACACCCGGGCGGCCATAAGTTCAAAAAACAAAACGGGGGGCATATTGCCCCCCGTTCCCGTTTCGGAATTCATATTCTCAACAAATCGCGCCAGACCCGGAATGTCACAATTCCCGGCCCAGTTTCCGGTCGAGCGAATATTCAGCGCCACCGCGCAGGGCTATCGCCAGGCAGACAAAGCCCCACAGCAGCGTAGGCGGGGCATTGACAAAAGTTCTCCAGAAATTGTCGAAAATCGCATTCAGGTAATGGCGAATAATTTTGCTGCCTGGGGTGATACGGTCGGACGGATACCTTCGGTCCGAGTCTTGCCGGGTTTGCTGTTGTTACGTGCAAGTTCAAAAGACTGCTCCTGAGTGTCCGCTATCAAAGGTGGACACTACGCAAACTTTCCTACTCCAGGCAGGTCGGCCTGGCCGGACGCTTACGATTTGCCCAATGTATCGTCAAATCGATCAACATAGCTCGTTAGGATCGCTGTTGACATGAATCGACGGAAGGGAACATTGCACCGGCGCACTTTCAGCCGGCTTAGGCGTCCGGCTTGATCGCTACCTCTATCAGCGAAATCGGCGCAGCTGTTGGAATTATACGAATCGTTGAGAGCCCCGCTGAATCAATCAAGTTCCGAAACTCTTGTTCGCTCCTTATGCGCGCGCTACCAAACAAAGCCATCATCTGGATATCCACATATGCCATTGGACGGCAACTCACCCGCTCAGCACCTACGCGACCGCTGCACGCAAAGCCGAGCACATCGTTGACAGGCTCTAGCCTGTTGATTGACGCCCATACTATTGTTGCAGCCCTTGGCTTGGTTCCTGCCATCAAGAACGTGCTTAAAACCGAAGCCGAGAAGCTGGCAAACGGCTGGCTGACCAAACACAAGAACGCCATCAAAGGCCTGACGGACGAACGGCAAGAGGCGTATCGACAGATCAGGGAAATGAGTGTTCACCCGCTGGACGTTGACCTTGCCCGGCCCAACACGTGGATGCAGCCGACAACAGCGCGTGAGGCGAACAGCACAGAACGAGACTTGCCGCGCTTCAAGAAGCATACTCGACGAGAAAATTGATTGACGGGCTGTCGGAACAAGTAAGCTTAGTCCGACTCGGCTATGGCGACGCACCTCCCCTAATCTCTTCGAATGAAGCTTTCAATGCAGAACGCGCTGCTCGCAAAATTCTCTCTCAGAAGAAATTAAACTGGGCATATGAACGTGAATGGCGCGTACTTGGCCCGGTAGGACCGGTACCGATTACTGATCAGGCCGTTACAGACATATATTTTGGATCGCGGGTACCGCTCGCACATCGGCAGAAATTCTTGTTGAGAATAGAAGGCTCGAAGATCAAGGCGTGGGCGATGGAAGTCAATGAGTATGACCATGACTGGATAACTGTGAACGCAGCAGCAAGGCCGAAGAGGAATAGGCAGAGTAAGTAGGAATGCTTCAATTTAGTCTTTCTCTTACGCAGCCTGTCGGGTCCCCGTGAAGAAGATCGGTCGAATCGGTGCGGGACCTTCGTTAACGACGAATCAACTCCCTCCTGCCTTTTCCGCACTTTGAATGAAAGCCTTGAGTGCTGCTAAATCCACCCCGGGCGGTAAAATATTGAGGCGCGGCTTTGCCAGTGCGGCCATAAGTTCGGCTTGCCGGTGGCTTGAGACCTCGCCATATCCGATAAAAGTGGTTGCTTCACTCTCGTGGTCAAGATTTTGGCTCCACGATTTCCATTCCTCCGGGGTTTTGCATATCCGTTCACCCATCAGCACCAAGGTTTTGCGGAGGGAGTGCGGATTATAGGACGGTATGGACAGCTTTCGGTTTGCAGCCTCACCGCTCTGAGACATTCAAGCTTTCCAGTGACCCGTTGTTCGTCGACAAAGTACGCGACATCGTCGGTCTTTATCTGTCACCGCCGAACCGGGCGCTGGTGC
>CAMDKB010000058.1 GCA_945901195.1 Rhizobium sp. Q54 | reverse complement strand
AGCATCTAGCGGCCTGGGGTCATCGGCATATTTCGCATTTTTGATATTGATGCGGCCAAAGCGGGTGTAGGCGAGACCATGACGGCCAGCGCGCGTGGGCATCACACAGTCGAACATATCGATTCCCCGGCGGACCGATTCCAGGATATCGTCAGGCGTTCCAACACCCATGAGGTAGCGCGGTTTTTCCTGCGGCAGATAGGGAATCACGGTCTCAATCATGTCGAGCATGACCGCCTGCGGTTCGCCCACGGCGAGTCCGCCAATTGCCAGACCATTAAAATCCATGTCCGCCAAGGCTTTGGCGCTGTCGACCCGCAACTTGTGATTGTCTCCGCCCTGCACGATACCGTAGATCGCCCTGCCCGGCTTCTCACGAAACGCCTTGCGCGACCGTTCCGCCCAACGCAGGGACAAAAGCATGGCGCGTTCAACTTCCGCAGTTATTGCAGGCAGTTTCACGCATTCATCGAATTGCATGTGGATATCGGAATCCAGCAGGTGCTGGATTTCCATTGAGCGTTCTGGCGTCAACAGATGTTTTGATCCATCAATATGCGACTGGAACGCCACACCATTTTCATCGAGCTTGCGGAGCTTGGAGAGCGACATCACCTGAAAGCCGCCGGAATCGGTGAGGATCGGATGGGGCCAGTTCATGAATTTATGCAAGCCCCCCAATTCGGCCATACGCTCGGCGCCAGGGCGCAGCATCAGATGATAGGTGTTGCCCAGCACGATATCAGCACCCAGCGCCTTCACCTGATCTGCGTACATGGCCTTTACGGTGCCGGCTGTGCCCACCGGCATAAAGGCAGGCGTGCGAATGGCTCCACGCGGCATGGAAATGATGCCGGTGCGAGCCGCCCCGTCAGCGGCGTTGATCGTAAAAGTAAAAGCCATGCTTTGGTTTCCGATTCATTGGTAGAAAGAGCGAGTAACATTTCGCCTCGAAAATGTCCGTACAGGGGCGACGTTTATTCCCGGCGCTTGCAGGGCGCGTCTTTTGGCGCAAACATGGGACAAGCAAAGCAGACCGGGAGCGAAGACATGATGAAAAGAGCGGTTATTCCTGCAATTGCAGCGCTGATGCTGCTATCTTCTCCAGGTGCTTTCGCCCAGACCAGCGGTTACAGAATGATGGTCGGCGTACAGGCGGGCGCGTCGACTGACACGATTGCCAGGCTCATAGCCGAGCGCATGCGGATCACACTCAACGATACCGTGATCGTCGAAAACCGTCCCGGGGCGGGCCAGCGCGTCGCGATGGGCGAATTGCTGAAAGCGCCTGCCGACGGCCGCACGATGTTGCTCAGCGCCAGCGCACTTTATTCCATAGTGCCGCATATTTACGGCGACAAGACCGGCTTCGATCCGATGAAAGACGCCACCCCCGTCTCGCGTGTTGTCGCATTTCAGGTTGGGGTCGGCGCCTCGATGCAGATCGGGGCAACCAACATCAAGGAATTCATCGCCTGGGCGAAAGCCAATCCCGACAAGGCATCGTATGGATCGCCGGGGCCAGGCACGAGTTCGCATCTGACAGGCATCTTGCTTTCCCAAGCTATAGGGATTCCCATGGCGCATGTACCTTATCGAGGCGGCGCGCCGATGATCGCCGATCTCACGGCGGGTCATATTCCGCTGATGTTCACATCGATCTCTGATTATCCCGAACATGCCAAAGGCGGGAAGCTGCGGATTCTCGCAAGCGCCGGACCCAAACGCTCTCCGGCTGCGCCCGATGTGCCGACCCTGCGCGAACAGGGTATCGACATCGCATTCGAGGCAGGGTTCGACATGCACGTTCGTGCGGGAGCGCCGCCCGAAATGGTGCAAAGGCTCAATGCTGCCATCGTCGCAGCGGTCAGGGATGCCGGGGTTTCGTCCAAACTTGAAGCCATGGGCGTTCAGCCGCGCGGATCGAGCGCCGACGAGCTCTACCAAGCACAGGTGGCTGAGATGAAGTTCTGGGAAGCACCCGTGAAGGCAAGCGGCTACAAAGGCGAGTAGGCTTGGTTCAGCCTTTTTATTCCGGGTCCGCGCGATGCAGCAGGCAGGCGTCGCCATAGGAATAGAACCGGTAGTCGTTCGCAATGGCATGCGCATAGGCCTGTCGCATGCAATCCAGACCGCTGAAAGCGCTTACCAGCATGAACAGGGTCGAACGCGGCAGGTGAAAATTGGTCAGCAACAGATCGACGGCGCGGAAGCGATAACCGGGGGTAATGAAGATGGAGGTGTCGCCCGCAAAGGCGTTCACCTGGCCATCCTCCGATGTGGCGCTTTCCAAAATGCGCAGGCTCGTCGTGCCCGTCGCCAGAATTCGCCCGCCCCGGGCATGCGTGTCATTGAGTGCGCGGGCGGTTTCGCCGGTCACCACTCCATATTCAGCGTGCATCCGGTGCTGCGACGTGTCATCCGCCTTGACGGGCAGAAACGTTCCGGCCCCCACATGCAGGGTGACGCGATGCACACTCACGCCACACGCCTCAATCGCGGCCACGAGTTCGGGCGTATAATGCAGGCCAGCGGTGGGCGCGGCTACTGCGCCGGGCTTTTCGGCAAAAAGCGTCTGATAGTCATTTGCATCACGGGAATCCTCGCCGCGTTTGCCCGCTATATAGGGTGGTAGCGGCATATGGCCCAACGCCATGATGGAATCATCTAGCGCTGCACCCGCCAAAGCAAATTCAAGAATGGCTTCGCCGCCTTCGCCTTTTTCGATCACTTCAGCATCCAGTTGGCCCAGCAGGCAGGCCAGACTTTCCGAGGCATCCCCGAAACGGATGCGTTCGCCCACGTTCACGCGCTTGGCCGGGCGCAGAAAAGCGCGCCAGCGTGAGGGCGTCTCGCGCCTGTGCAATGTCGCTTCGATATGGGCTGTTGTTTCGCCGCGTACACGAATGCCGTTGAGGCGGGCGGGAATGACACGCGTATCATTTACCAAAAGCGCATCGCCGGGGCGCAGGTAGTGAGGGATATTGCGGACAATATCGTCACTGAGAACAGGATTGCCGCGGGGCTGCACGACGAGCATGCGGGCGCTATCGCGTGGCTCTGCGGGGCGCAGGGCAATGCGGTCTTCGGGAAGCATAAAATCGAATATGTCGACGCGCATGAATGGCAGCAGGCAGCAAGGAACAGGCAGTCGCAAGTTGGCAATTGAGGCCAGATAACCTGGCCAAAACTCCGACTGCCTGCTTGCGACTGCCCCTAACTCAGCTGACGCGGGCTGTCAGAATCTTGTCAGGATCGCGAACGGGTTCGCCGCGCTTGATCTTGTCGACATTTTCCATGCCGGACGTGACCTGACCCCAGACAGTGTATTGCTTGTCGAGGAAACCGGCGTCATCGAAGCAGATGAAGAACTGCGAATTGGCGCTGTCGGGATTGGACGAACGGGCCATTGAGCAAATGCCGCGAACATGCGGCTCAGCGTTGAACTCCTGTTTCAGGTTCGGATAGCTGGAGCCACCGGTGCCGGTGCCTTGCGGGCAGCCTGTCTGGGCCATGAAGCCGTCGATCACGCGATGAAACACGATACCATCGTAAAATTTTTCGTTGGCGAGTTTGGTAATATGCGCAACGTGGTTGGGCGCAAGGTCGGGCCGCAATTTGATGACAACGGCGCCCTGGGTGGTTTCAAGCGTAAGGGTATTGCCTTGATCGGACATAATGTCTCCTGAGGATCGTTTCGATACCAATGCCGGTTTCAGCCTGAGGATCCGCAATCCCCTGGACATCCCGCACTAGATTGTTTTGCCTGACGGCTTTTGCGCTGGCGCGATAAAGCGGATCGCGAAAGGCCGCCCCGCAATAGCCGATGCCAGCCCCGGGGTAAACCGCAGCGGCGTGCAATCGGAAATGGCGCTGATGATCGAGCGACGCAAGGTCTCCCGGTGCGAATCGTTGAGTGCGCCGCCGGTGTAAGTGATGCGCGGCTCGCCGATCGCCCTGCCGTCACGGTTAAACCCCACCCGCACGGTGACTTCCTGATGCACCGGCAAAGCTGGCGGTTTCCAGCAGGCCACAAGCCGGCTGGACACTTCGCCGGGCTTGTCGATGGCGATGGCCGACGGTGCACTGCTGGGAACCTGCGCCAGCCAACCCATCTTCTCCGGTCGATTTTGCCTTGTGCCGGACTTCCTGGAGTTGGACTTCTTGCGCCCGAACTTCTTCGTGAGGGTCGTGGTGAAGCCTGCCCATGGAAACTGGGTCTGCGGCCGGAGCGCATCTGGATACGGGGTCGGCAGAATTCGCATGGAGGGGTTTACGGGAGCGGGCCGCACGGGCTGGGGATGCAGCAGCGAATTACGCGGATTCAGCGGAGAGCCCGGCGTTGCATTGGGATCAACAGGACCTGGACCAATCTGCACTTCCATCTGGGCCAGCGCGGGGGCAGTTGCCAACCAGACAATCGCGCCAACAGAGACAAGTCCCTTTCTGGCGCGCTCTTTCATGCGAGGATCCTTCATCTCATTTCGCGTCTGCAGCGACCTGCATCCGCACGATCTTGTCAGGGTTCGTCACCGTACCGTTGTCAGACGAACTGCCCTTCTTGATCTTGTCCACGGCGGCCATGCCGTCGGTGACTTCGCCCCAGATCGTGTATTGTCCGGTCAGGGGCGAGCAACCTTCATAGCAGATGAAGAATTGCGAATTGGCTGAATTGGGCGACTGGCTGCGCGCCATGCCGACTGAACCACGCTTGTAGGGAACTTGCGAAAATTCAGCCGGGATATTCGGCAGGTCCGAGCCGCCGGTCCCGTTCTTGTTCTTGGAATCGCCGGTTTGCGCCATGAAGCCATCGATCACCCGATGGAACGGAGCCCCGTCGTAGAATTTCTGGCGGGTCAGAGTCTTGATTTGCGCCACGTGCTTGGGCGCGAGGTCGGACCGCAGGCGAATGCTAATGCGCCCATCCTTGGTGTCCAGAAAGATCGTGTTTTCGGGATCGGCTGTTTGCGCCGAAGCAGGCCCGGCCAATGCAAGTGACAACGCGGCAAAAGCAGACAACATCAAAGTGCGAACGGCTATCATGGAGTTCCTCTTTTTAGCAGGACCGGATTTGGCCGGCGGTTAATCAGGATTTGGCTTTTGAGAATTTGGCGCGCAAGGCGCTGCCCACTTCTGGCGGAACAAAAGTGGAGATATCACCGCCCATGGCCGCAATCTGGCGGACCAATGTTGCGGTTATATGGCGAACTCCGGGCGAAGCGGGCATGAATATGGTCTGGACTTCAGGCGCCATGGCGCCGTTCATGCCGGCCATCTGCATTTCGTAATCGAGATCGGTTCCGTCGCGCAGCCCGCGCAACAGGACAATTGCCGCTTGCTCCCTGGCCGCATCAACGGCCAAGCCGGCGAAGGTTGCGCATTCGATACGGCAGCCGGACTTTTTCGCAAAATCCGCCGTGGTGGCGGCGATCAGCCCAGTCTTTTCCTCAACAGAAAAGAGCGGTGTCTTGCCGGGATGAACGCCAATGCCCACCACGATACGATCAAACATGGGCGCGGCGGCGCGCAGCACATCCAGATGGCCGTGGGTGATGGGGTCGAAAGACCCGGTGTAGAGCGCTGTGCGATTCATGGTGCGCAGGTTAGCGCCCCCGCGCTCGGAGCGCAAAGCGCGGATGGCAAATGCGCTGTTGGCTGATAAATTTTGAAAGTCTATCGGCTGGCGGCGCCTTGTCGAAGGGCCCGGGCAAGATAGTCTGCGACAGTCACATTCCAGGAGGCCCCAATGAAATCCATCTTTCAAACCGTGCTGGCATGTCTCCTGTTGAACGTACTTGCACTATCCCTGCCAGCCAAAGCCCAAACGCCGCCCTCACCGGGGGAATTGGCGGCGTATACAGGACTGTACAGGGCCGTTGTTTCTGGCAGCGCCAGCGAAATCGGAAAGTTTGCAGCAGACAAGGCCGCGCTTGCGGCAACCGACAGCAATGGCCGTACGCCGTTGCATGTTGCAACTTTTCTCAAACGGCGGGAGGTGATTGCTCTGTTGATCAAGGCTGGCGCGAAGAAGGCCGCCCTCGACAATCACAAATACGATGCTGTTACAATTGCGGCGGTGGCTGATGATCCGCAGACGCTCAAAACCTTGCTGGACAATGGCGCGTCAGCAAAGCTGATCACCAGCATTTACGACGGCACTGCCCTCATTGCCGCTGCGCATCTGGGACATGAAGAGTGCGTGCGGCTGCTGATCCGGGCTGGTGCGCCCCTTGATCACGTGAACAATCTCACGTGGACCGCGCTGATGGAAAGCATCGTGCTGGGCAATGGTGGCAAGCGTCATCAGGCGACGCTCAAATACCTCCTCGACGCCAAAGCCAATGCAAACATCGCGGACCGTCAGGGCGTATCGCCCCTCGCACATGCCCGGGCGCTTGGCTATGGCGAAATGGTCAAAATGCTTGAGCAGTCGAGCGCGAAATAGAGGAGGCAGGATTCGCCTCCATTGACTTGCGCCATTCGAGCTTCATACTCGAAAGAATAACAAGCCGGCCCATGCCGGGAGCGCACTGCGACAGGGAGGGAAGCCATGCAACTATGGCGAACTGCATTCACGGCGCTTGCGCTCGCTTTTGCGGCACAGACTTATCCCGCGCAGGGGCAGGATTACCCATCCAAGCCAATCCAGATACTCATGGGCTTTCCAGCCGGGAGCGGTCTGGATATCGTGAGCCGTTACTATGCCAATCACATTCAGAAAATGACTGGTACAACAGTCGTTGTCCAAAATCGTGTCGGCGCCAATGGCATGATCGCCATGGCCGCAGTGGCTAAATCGCAGCCCGATGGCCACACAATCGTTTTCGGCCCTGGCGCATCGGCGGCCCATGTCGTGATCAAGTCGCTGGGATTTGATCCGCAAAAAGACCTTGTGCCCGTGGGTTCGCTGGTTGCATTTCCATTCTTTCTCGTTGTGGACAACGCCAAACCCTATAAATCCGCGAGCGAACTTGCCGCCGCACTGAAACTGAAAGGCAAGGTTTCGCACGCATCGGCCAATTCGCTTTCGCATGTGGGCGGCGTGTTGTTCGCCAGGGATAACGGCATTGATGCAGCCGCCGTGCCGTACAAATCCAATAACGATGTCATAAGAGATATCTTGGCCGGCGATCTCGACTATGCGTTCAATGAAGCCAATTCATCCCTGGCGATGATGCGTGAAGGCAAATTGCGCGCGCTTGGCGTCACGTTGCGCGAGCGTTCCGACAATGCGCCTGATGTGCCGACCATGAAGGAACTTGGCTATCAGGATTTCGGATTCCATGGGTTCATGGCCGCCTATGCGCCTTCTGCAACGCCACAAACTATCCTTGCCAAACTCGAGAAATGGGTGGTCGAGATTGGCCGCTCGGAGGAAACAGCGGCTTTCTTCAAAAAGATCGGCGCGGACAGGTTTTCCATGAATGCGGCTGAATTTGCGGCATGGGAACAGACAGAGTTTGCAGCCTGGAAAGTGCGCGCCAAGATAGCTAATCTTGAAGCCAATTAAAGCTTCAAGGCGCTCGCCAAGATTTGACCAGCGCTCCCATTGAAAACATGCCAGTATCGTCACATGTAGCGCGGCCAATGCGCCTCGTAAAAACAGGAGGATCAAATGAAGAGAGTTTTCGCAGCGGCGATCGTATGTGCGGCGACATTCAGCGCGGCGCAGGCACAACCACTGATCGACTGGGACAAGATCCAGATCAAGACAATCGACCTTGGCAACAAGACTTACATGCTGGAGGGTCAGGGCGGAAATATAACCATCGCCGTGGGTACTTATGGCATCATAATGGTAGATGGGCAGTTCCCGCAACTTTCCGACAAGATCAAGGCCGCTATCAAGGCCATCTCGCCGTTGCCCGTAAAATACATGATCAATACGCATTATCATGGCGATCATACCGGCGGAAACGAGAACTTTGTAAAAGAAGGCGCAACCATCGTGGCGCACGACAACATCCGTGTGCGGCTTGCTGCGGGAACAGTTGCAGGACTGACTGGCTCAATCGCTAAACCTCGCCCACCCGAGGCTTTGCCCAAGCAGACTTACACCGGTGGCTCTTTCACGATTGAAGTGGGCGGACGCAAAGCTCGTCTTACCCATGTCGCCAATGCACACACTGATGGCGACACATGGGTGTTTTTCGAAGACGCCAATGTGCTTGCGACCGGCGACACGTTCAACAATCTCAAGCGCTATCAGAACATCGACTATGCCAATGGCGGCGATGTGCGTGGTATGATCCGTGCCAATGCAGCCTATCTCAATGCATCTAACGCTGAGACAAAAATTGTCCCCGGCCATGGTGGCCTTGCGACCCGTGCTGATGTCGTCGAATTTCATGGCATGCTGGTCACGTCACAGCAGCGCATAGAAAAACTATATAATGAAGGCAAGACCCAGGACCAGGTCGTCGCGCTCAAACCTATGAAAGATTATGACGTCAAATGGGCCGTCAGCGAAGCCGCCGCCGACGGTCATTTGAAGAACGTATTTCAATCATTCGGCAGATATTGAGACTGAGTGGCACAATGACTGAATCATCAATCATTGGTTTTCCCACGCAATCAGCGCGGACGCGCTATCGCGCTTTAAGAACCTGCGGAGCTTTAAAATTTCCGCAGGCTCGTATTGCTTCAGTTCGCGGTCAAACCGGACGCGATGGTAGCAATGCCCGCTTCAGCGCAGACCTGATCCTTGTCGCCGCCGGGCGCACCAGAAACGCCCACCGCCCCAACGATGTCATTGCCAGCCTTGATGACAATACCGCCCTGCCCTAGCGTGATGTTATTGAGCATGGGGGCTGGGCGGCCTTCATTGCGTTTAGCGCAGTCGTTGGTGTTGGAACGGAAAGTCAGCGAGGTATAGGCTTTTCTGTTCGCGTTCTCGATTGTATGCGGGCCCGCCTTGTCGTCATGCAATTGCACGCGCACACGCCCCGATGCATCGAGTACAACCACGGTGATATTATAACCGCCCTTGCGGCAGGATTCGATCGCGGTACTTGCAAGTTTCTGCGCCGCATCCAGCGAAATAGTCCGCGGTGCGATCAGGACCTGAGATTGCGCTGGTACGCTCGTAACGAGCGCGCATGTCAAAGCTGCAGCCGTCAATAAACCCTGTTTCATAATTCTCTCCCGTTTTCACATACCAGTATCTGGCAAAGCATCATAAAATGCCTGCAGCCGTTGGGCGATCACCGATCCTTCACTACACGGGTTTGTGAAGACCGGGCCTGCGGTTTGTTCGACCATTGTCTTATCCGAACCGAAAGCAGGCATCACGCGCCGCACATCTACTGGAAAACAATCGCCAAGAGGTCATGCAATCCGTTCGCCGACTTCCTGCATGGTGCGCACAACGTCGATTGCGCCAGCCTCGCGCAGTCGCTTTTCAAGGCCGGGGCTGACATGCCCGCCGCCGGCAAATCCGATCACGTTCATGCCCGCGCGCCGGGCTGCGGTTACGCCAGTCAGGGAGTCTTCAATGACGAGACAATGCGTGGGATCACAGCCCATCTGCGAGGCGGCATAAAGAAACACGTCCGGGGCCGGCTTGCCGCGTTTGACTTGCGAACCGGAGAAAATATGGGGATCGAAGTGATCCAGCAGCCCTACCTTGCCAAGGTTCTCACGCAGGCGCGGCAGCTGAGTCGACGACGCGACGCACCGGGGATACTTTGAGGCTTCGAGCACATCGACAACACCGTGGATCGGCACCAGTTCTGTGGAAAAACGCTTGAACACCATCTGGTCTACGCGGCCCTGAAACCCTTCTGGCAGCGGCCTTCCTGCGTCACGCTCGACCATGCGCCATATTTCCGCGATGGGATTGCCGGCATAGCGGTCAGCATATTCATGCAAGGTAAGATCGAGGCCGACTTCCTTCACCGCCTCGATGCAGATTGCACTGGCGAGCTCCTCCGAATTGATGAGCACGCCATCGCAATCGAAGATGATGAGATCAAAACGCGATGTCATTTTTCAGAAGAACCTGATCCGGACACATTTGGCCCGGGAAAATCTGGCCCAGAAGAGTCTGGCCCCGGAGAACTTGGCCCCGGAGAAGATCCATCACTGCCCTCACCGTCGGCCTCGTCATCCTCACCCGTTTCGGCAATCCGCTCCACTGATACAACGCGTTCGTCTGCATCCGTGCGGAAGACGATCACGCCATGGGTCGAGCGGCCAGCGATGCGAATGCCCTCCACGGGGCAACGGATGAGCTGGCCACCATTGGTGACGAGCATGATGCCATCGGTGCCTTCCACGGGGAAAGACGCTATCAACTCACCATTGCGGGCATTCACGGCCATAGCGACAATGCCTTTGCCGCCCCGTCCTGTGACACGATATTCATAGCTTGACGTGCGTTTGCCAAAGCCTCGTGTCGAGATGGTGAGGATCACTTCTTCCAGAGCCGACAGTTCGGCATAGCGTTCCGAACTTATCGCGACGGCAGAAGACACGTCCTCCCCGTCAACTGGTTCCACGGCGCTTGCCTCTGCGACATCTGCTTCACCTGCGATGGCGCGGCGCATGCGCAGATAGGCGGCGCGCTCTTCCGGTACAGCTTCGACGTGGCGAAGGATCGACAACGCGATCACGCTATCGCCTGCCGCAAGGTTGATGCCGCGCACGCCCATGGAATCGCGGCCTTTGAATACGCGCACTTCATCCACCTGGAAGCGGATACACTGGCCTTTTGCGGTCGTCAGCAGAACGTCATTAAGTTCGGAACACATCTGGACGTCGACGATATTCTCACTTTCATCGAGCTTCATGGCGATCTTGCCGTTGCGGCGAACGTCCACGAAATCCGACAATTTATTGCGCCGGACTGTGCCACCTGTTGTGGCGAACATGAGGTCAAAATTCTCCCATGTCGCCTCGTCCTCGGGCAGTGGCATGATCGTGGTAATTCGCTCACCCGGCGCCAGTGGCAGCATGTTCACCAATGCTTTTCCGCGCGCCTGTGGCGCGGCCAGCGGCAGCCGCCAGACCTTTTCCTTGTAAACCTGACCGCGCGAGGAAAAGAACAGCACGGGTTGATGCGTTGAGGCGATAAACAGACGAGCGACGAAATCTTCATCGCGGGTCTGCATGCCCGAACGCCCCTTGCCGCCGCGTCTTTGTGCCCGATAAGTCGAAAGCGGCACGCGCTTGATATAACCGCCATGGGAAACTGTAACGACCATGCTTTCACGTTGAATGAGATCCTCGTCATCCAGATCGGAATCGCTATCGAGAATTTCGGTTCGGCGCGGCGTCGCGAACTTTTCCTTAATCTCTTCCAGTTCGGCCCGGATGATCGCCTGAACGCGCGCGCGCGAACGCAGGATGTCGAGATAATCGGCAATTTCGACAGCGAGTTTGTTCAACGCTTCGGCAATCTCCTCGCGGCCAAGGCCTGTGAGGCGCGCGAGGCGCAGTTCCAGAATGGCGCGCGCCTGCGCGTCAGACAGGCGATAGCTGCCATCCGCATTGAGTTGGTGGTTGGGATCGGCAATCAACTCGATCAGCGGCTGCATGTCTTTGGCAGGCCAGTCCCGGCCCATCAGGGTGGCGCGCGCTTCGCCCGCATCGGGCGCTGCGCGGATCAGGCGGATAACCTCATCGATATTTGCGACGGCAATGGCAAGACCGACCTGCACATGGGCGCTATCACGCGCCTTTTTCAGGCGGAATTTTGTACGCCGCGTGACCACTTCCTCCCGGAAGTCGACAAAGGCGACGAGGAAATCCTTCAGATTGAGGGTTTCGGGGCGTCCGCCATTCAGCGCAATCATGTTGCAGCCAAACGATGTCTGCATCTGCGTGTGACGCCAGAGCTGGTTCAACACGACATCCGCCACGGCATCGCGCTTGATCTCGATGACGATACGCATGCCGTCGCGATCGGATTCGTCGCGCAGATCGGAAATGCCTTCGAGGCGCTTCTCGCGCACGAGTTCTGCGATTTTTTCGATCAGGTGCTTCTTGTTCACCTGATATGGAATTTCCGTAACGATGATGGCGTCGCGGTCCTTGCGGATCTGCTCGATTTCGACCTTCGAGCGCATCAGCACCGAGCCGCGCCCCGTATTGTACGCAAGGCGAATGCCACCGCGTCCAAGTATCAGGCCGGACGTGGGAAAATCCGGGCCAGGTATGATTTCAATCAGCTCGTCGATACTGATGTCCGGCCTTTCCATCAACGCCAGTGCGCCATCGATGACTTCGCCAAGATTATGGGGCGGGATGTTGGTCGCCATGCCCACGGCGATGCCACCAGCGCCGTTTACCAGAAGATTGGGATAACGGGCCGGCAGAACCACCGGCTCCATATCCTTCCCGTCATAATTGGGCTGGAAGTCGACTGTGTCCTCATCGATATCAGCAAGCAGCGACAGCGCGACACGGGCGAGGCGGGATTCAGTGTACCGCATCGCCGCTGGAGGATCGCCATCGACGGAACCGAAATTCCCCTGCCCTTCAATCAGCGGCAGACGCATGGAAAATGGCTGCGCCATACGCACGAGCGCGTCATAGATCGATTGATCGCCATGGGGATGATATTTACCCATGGTGTCGCCGACGGGGCGCGCAGATTTGACGAAGGACTTCTCGGGCGTGAAGCCGCTTTCGTTCATCGTATAGAGAATGCGGCGATGCACGGGTTTGAGGCCGTCGCGCACGTCCGGAAGTGCACGACTGACGATTACGCTCATGGCGTAATCGAGATAGCTGCGCTTCATTTCGTCGATGATCGAAACGGGACGGATATCGTGATCCGGGCCGCCCGGCTGGTCGTCGTCTTTATCTGCCAAGGTTGAAAATTTCCACGGGAATGAGTGAGTCGCGGCAATCTAGCCGAAATGGCTGCAATATGCCAGTTTTCGACGCCGCGAAGAGCGCGGGAAAAACATTCATTTTCAATGGGTTGAAATAGTATTCAGCGCGACCGCGAAAGCATTGGGCTTTCGCGGTGGAAAACTGCCGGCTCAGAATGGGATATCGTCGTCGATGGGAGCGGAAGCCCGGCCACCGCCAGCCGCCGCTGGGCGCTTTTCCATCGGCGAAGAACGGCCAAAGCTCTCGCCGCCACCGTCGCTGCCGCCAAATGAGCCACGCTCATCGCCATCACGCCGGCCATCCAACAGTGTCAAATTGCTGTTGAAGCCCTGCAGCACAACTTCAGTGGTGTAACGGTCATTGCCGTCCTTGTCCTGCCACTTGCGGGTCTGAAGCTGGCCTTCGATATAAACCTTTGAGCCCTTTTTCAGATATTGTTCGGCCACGCGGCACAGACCTTCATTGAAAATGGCCACAGTATGCCATTCGGTCTTTTCCTTGCGCTCACCACTCGCCTTGTCACGCCATGACTCCGACGTGGCGACTGTGAAGTTCACGACCTGGCCACCGCTGGGAAAGCGCCGGACTTCAGGGTCTTTGCCCAGATTGCCGATCAGAATAACCTTGTTGACGCTACCTGCCATCTTGCTTCTCCTGGAGCCGTGCTCCTGACCTTTCAGGGACGCTTGCCGAATTCGGGAACACTTGCCGAAGAACGGCGACGCCCCATCTGTTCCCTCACTACCCTACCCGCTGCAGCCCTGCGCATGACTTTCCCACCTTCGCAGCACTTGTCCACAATCGCGAGGCGGAAAATATCGCACACAAACTGTTTGTTCGTGATATGTTCTAACACGCGTTATTCGCACTGGCAAGCGCATGTGCAAGATGGTTACCAAATTCCCGCCCGCTGACTTGCGAGCCCCCAGTCAGGACATCCGGTTCATTCCATGAAATCCACCGTGCCGAAGAAACCCGCCGCGAGTAAAAAGCCCGCCAGCAAGGCAGCTGCGAATGCCACTTCTGCGGCCTCTCGCGAGGCTCCCGTCCTGCCCTTTTCCGAAATGCGATCTATCACCGTGCGCGGCGCGCGGGAGCATAATCTCAAGAACGTCGACCTCTCGATCCCACGCGACAAGCTTGTTGTTTTCACAGGACTTTCGGGCTCGGGCAAGTCCTCGCTGGCTTTCGATACGATTTATGCGGAGGGCCAGCGGCGCTATGTGGAATCTCTTTCCGCCTATGCGCGGCAATTTCTTGAGATGATGCAGAAGCCGGACGTCGACCAGATTGACGGCTTGTCGCCGGCCATTTCAATTGAGCAGAAAACGACCTCCCGCAATCCGCGCTCTA
>CAMDKB010000057.1 GCA_945901195.1 Rhizobium sp. Q54 | reverse complement strand
TCGAGCGCGGCGCTGGTCTCGGCGCTGTCTCGGCGGGCCCGCCATTCAAACGAGCGCACAGCGTCGTCGAGCAGAGCTTCGGCGCCTGGCGCAGACCGATAAGCAAATCGTTCGCCATCGTAATCGGCATACCCGGGCATGCGAGACGGCGGTGCAAACGGGATTTCGCGCCCGTAAGCCGGCGCTCGCAACCGGCAGGCCTGTTGTGGCGAGCGGTCCGAATAATCTTCATGGCCGGGATAATCCGGTTCGAATTCGGCTTCAGAGACCCGGGCGCGCGGAGGGCCGGGCCGGTTGGCACGGCGGCGCAGTCCACCGGACTGCGGAGCAGCCCCGGATGGCGACATGCGTTCCAGCCGCGACCTGACAGCGGCGACGCGCTCGTCTTCGCCGATTTCGTCAGGATCAATACCGTTTTCTGCAGCCTGGTCCGCGATGACGCTGTTGAGCCATTCGCCCAGCGTCATACCAGCTCGCCTTGCCGCTTCTTTTGCCGCCGTGCGAGCGTCAAAATCGACGCCCTTTATGCTCCACGGAACCGCCTTGTTCATTATGCCACCCGCCGGAGCTCTAAGCTCCTAAGAGGAAGTCCAATGCGAAGACGCCGCCGGAACAGACTCAAATGTAAGAATCAACCGCGGCATTATCGCCGGAAGACTTTCAACGGACCATGGTAAACAAGCCGTTAAGGATGATTGATTTTGGCACATCCTGTTAACGCCGAGGTCACAATTTCCACCACTTGACACAAGGTCAGGGTGCATATGTGATTGATACAATCATAGGTTGTAATTTCGAACGAATCATTATCTAGTTACCTCGGGCATTCCGGTAGGTGCTCCCGTCCGGCACATGGCCGCAGACCAGACGGTAGCCAAAGCGGCGACGGCGCAATTGGGCGCCACGAGGCAGCGGGACAAAATCATGAGATTTCAGCAGCATTCACCCCGTTCGGACAAATGGGCGGCCAACGCTGTCGCGTCAACACCGGCGCCAGGCCACCAGACCGAAGAGTATTTCACCATCGGCGAAATGGCGCGCACCTTCCACATCAGCCTGCGTGCGTTGCGCTTTTACGAAGACCGTGGCCTTATGAAGCCGACCCGGCACGGCAGTGTCAGACTTTATAATCCGCGCCAGCGTGTCAGGTTGCAACTGATCCTGAAGGGTAAAAAGCTCGGCTTCACCCTGACTGAAATTCGAGAGATGCTGACCCACCAGGGTGAGGGCGAATTCGTAGACTTCGAACAGACTTTGGGACCAGCGCAGATCGCTACCCAGATCGAACACCTGGAACGTCAACGCTCCGGGCTTGAATTGGCCATTCAGGAATTGCGTGCGTCGCATCAGCGAATTGCTGCAGAACCAGCTGCAGTAGCAGCAGCGGGCTGACGTATGCGGCAATCCGCATATTAATCACTACGCGTAAGCATAACGTCATTATTCAGGATCCAGCGCCCATTCCTTGCGGGAAGAGCGCTGGTTCACATTGATTGAGAATTCGCTTTGCGATTGAATATTTTGCCGTTGAATTGAGAGTTTCATGCGCCGTAGACTTGACTACCAGCGATAATAGTTTATATATAAACTAAATCACTGATGCGCAGTTTTGACGTGCGGAACGGTCGCGACTCCGGTACGTTAAATTTATGAGCCCATGCGCATTTATTTTCAGCGCGTGTGAAGGAAAGGACGATAATGCCCACCTATCAAGCCCCCACCGGTGACGTATTGTTCCTTTTGAATGATGTTTTTCACTGGGAGCGCTATGCGAACCTGCCGGGTTTCGCCGATGCCTCGCCTGATGTGGTCGAAGCCATCCTGGTCGAAGGCGCCAAACTGGCCGACGAAATCTTGCAGCCCGTCAACCAGTCCGGGGACCGCGAAGGTTGCACCCGGCATGAAGATGGCAGCGTGACAACGCCCAAAGGTTTCAAGGAAGCCTATAAGGCTTACGTGGAAGGCGGCTGGATCGGCATATCGGCAGACCCCGAGTACGGCGGTCAGGGCCTGCCCTACACATTGGCCGCCATACTCAATGAATTTCATGCGGGCGCGAACATGGCGTTCACCATGTATCCCGGTCTTACCCAAACCGCGATTGCCGCCATAAACACTCACGCCTCGGCTGAATTGAAGCGCCTGTACCTACCCAAAATGATAGAGGGCGCATGGTCAGGCACCATGAACCTGACCGAGCCCCATTGCGGCACCGATCTTGGCTTGCTCAAGACGAAAGCCGCGCCCAATGGCGACGGCTCCTATGCCATCACCGGGCAGAAAATTTTCATCTCGGCGGGCGAGCAGGACCTTACGGAAAACATCGTGCATCTCGTCCTGGCGCGCATTGAGGGCGCACCAGCGGGAACGCGCGGCATATCGCTGTTCATCGTCCCCAAATTCATTCCCGATTCAAACGGCAAACCGGGGAAGCGCAATGCCGTGTCGTGCGGCGCGCTGGAACACAAGATGGGCATTCACGGCAATTCGACCTGCGTGATGAATCATGATGGCGCGCAGGGCTGGCTCGTGGGTGAAGCCAATCGCGGCCTCAACGCCATGTTCGTGATGATGAACGAAGCCCGGCTTGGCGTCGCCAATCAGGGTCTATCGCAATCGGAAGCGTCTTATCAAAACGCTGTCGTCTATGCGCGCGAGCGTCTTCAGGGCCGTTCGCTATCGGGAGCCAAACAGCCTGACAAGCCCGCAGATTCCTTGATGGTGCATCCCGATATCCGCCGCATGCTACTCGAAATTCGGTCTTTCAACGAAGCCGCACGCGCGTTGATGATTTATTCCACGCTGAAGGCGGATGTCGCCCATCGCGCCGCGGATGAAAAAGAACGCAAGGAGGCTGACGAAGCCTTGAGCCTTCTGACCCCTGTCATGAAAGGTGTGTTTACTGATCGCGGCTTTGACAATGCCGTGAAGGCGCAGCAGGTGTTTGGCGGCCACGGCTATATTGGCGAATGGGGCATGGAGCAGTTCGTGCGCGATGCCCGCATCGCCATGATTTACGAGGGCGCCAACGGCATTCAGGCGCTCGATCTCGTGGGCCGCAAATTGCCGAAGGATGCCGGCAAGGCTGTGATGAATTTCTTTAACGAGGTCGGCGGCTATATCAAGGAAAACGAGGCCGACGAGGCCATGAAGCCTTATCTCGGTTCACTGAAAACCGGCCTCGGCCATCTGCAGCAGGGCACAATGTGGTTCATGCAGAACGCCATGGCGAAGCCCGATAATGCCGGCGCAGGTTCCTACGACTACATGCATATGTTCGGTCTTGTCGCATTGGGTTATATGTGGGCGAAAATCGCAAAGGCCGCGCTGGCGAAGAAAGCGGCCGATGCGAGCCAGGCCGCCGCGATGGACGCAAAACTCATCGCCGGCAAGTTCTTCATGGAGCGCGTAATGCCGGAAACAGCGGCGCATCTGGTGCGCATATCAACCGGCGCTGATACGATGATGTCCATGCCTGCCGACGCATTCTAGTTTGCGTCTCCCCGCTGGCGGGGAAAAGAAAGTCAACACCGGGAGCATATCATGACCGACGCTTTCATCTATGACGCCGTGCGGACGCCGCGCGGACGCGGCAAGCAGGATGGCTCGCTGCATGAAGTCTCGACACTTGGCCTTGCAACAACAGCGCTGAGAGCGATCCGCGAACGCAACAAGCTCGACACGAGACTCATTGACGATGTCGTTCTCGGCTGCGTCGATCCTGTCGGCGAGGCTGGCGGCGACATCGCGCGCGTTGCCGTCCTTACTGCTGAATACGGCGACCACGTGCCCGGCATCCAGATCAACCGCTTCTGCGCCTCCGGCCTCGACGCCGTGAATTTCGCAGCGGCGCAGGTGATGTCCGGCCAGCACGACATGACCATCGGCGGCGGCGTCGAAAGCATGAGCCGCGTCGGCATCGGTGCTTCGGGCGGCGCCTGGCCAGTTGATCCCGCCATCGCCATTCCCTCCTATTTCATGCCACAGGGCATTTCGGCCGATCTCATCGCGACGAAATACGGATTTACGCGCGACGATTGCGACGCCTACGCCGTCGAAAGCCAGAAACGCGCGGCCAAAGCCTGGGAGGAAGGCCGTTTCAAGAATTCAGTCGTGCCGGTGAAGGACGTGAACGGGCTTACGATCCTGGGCCGTGATGAACACATGCGCCCCTCCACTGACATGCAGTCGCTTGCCGCATTGAAGCCTTCCTTTGTGATGATGGCTGAACAAGGAGGCTTTGGCGCAGTGGCGCTGCAGGCGCATCCGGAAATCGAAAGTCTCAATCACGTCCATCACGCCGGCAATTCTTCCGGCATCGTCGATGGCGCCGCCGCCGTACTCATTGGCAACGAAAAAGCAGGCAAGGCGGCAGGTCTCAAGCCCCGCGCGCGCATCAGGGCTTTCGTCAATATTGGCTCGGAGCCGGCGATCATGCTGACCGGGCCAGTGGACGTGACGAAGAAACTGCTCGCCAAATCAGGCATGAATATTTCCGATATTGATTTTTTCGAAGTCAACGAAGCTTTCGCTTCAGTTGTGCTGCGCTTCAATCAGGCGTTTGACGTCGATCCCGCCAAGGTGAACGTCAACGGCGGCGCAATCGCCATGGGCCATCCGCTCGGCGCAACCGGCGCAATGATTCTGGGCACCGCGCTTGACGAACTCGAGCGCACCGGGAAGTCGATCGCTCTGATCACGCTGTGCATCGGCGTCGGCATGGGGACGGCGACGATTATCGAGCGGGTTTAGGCGAGGCGCGACATGCCCGACGAAATCAAGTTCTGGGATAGCAGCAAACTAGACGAATCGATCTGAACGGAGAGCCGCCATGAACCTCACAAACTTTCGCTTTGAAACGGATGCAGACGGCATAGCGCTTCTCACCTGGGACATACCGGATCGCTCGATGAATGTCATCAATCAGGATGTCATGAAGGAACTTGGCGAGGTCATCGACCATGTGGCTGCGACAGAGGCGATCAAGGGTTGCGTCATCACTTCGGGCAAGGCGGATTCATTTTCCGGCGGCGCGGATCTGACGATGCTGGAAGGTTTCGGCGCACGATTCGCTCAGATGGCGAAAAGCGACGGATACGAGAAGGCGATGAACTTCTTCTTCGAAGGCACACGCTCCCTGTCACAGCTTTATCGCAAGATGGAAACGTGCGGAAAGCCTTTTGCTGCCGCCATCAACGGCGTGTGCCTTGGTGGCGCATTCGAGATGGCGCTCGCCTGTCATTATCGTGTCGTGTCAGACAGCGAAAAAACGCGGCTTGGCTTGCCGGAAGTGAAAGTAGGCCTCTTCCCCGGCGCGGGTGGAACCCAGCGTGTAGCGCGCCTGATGCAAACAGGTGATGCGCTGCAGATGCTGTTCAAGGGTGATCAATTACGGGCGCAGCAAGTCAAGACCATGAACCTCGTGCACGAAATCGCACCGGTTGGCGAGATTGTTGAAAGGGCAAAAGCCTGGATCAAGGCCGGCGGCAAGGGCGTGCAGCCATGGGACACAAAGGAATTCCGCTTGCCATCCGGCAAGGTTTATTCGCCAGCCGGCATGATGGTCTGGCCCGCCGCCAACGCGATTTACCGCCGCGAGACCAACGACAACTACCCAGCAGCCAAGGCGATCCTTCATACGGTCTATGAAGGCCTGCAATTGCCGATGGATCTGGCGCTCAAGGTCGAGAGCCGCTGGTTTGCGAAAATCCTGCGTTCCAGCGAAGCGCGCGCGATGATCCGCACGCTCTTTGTTTCCATGGGCGAATTGAACAAGGGCGCGCGCCGCCCGAAAGGCATTCCGCCGTCTGCGCCCAAGAAAGTCGGCGTTGTCGGTGCTGGCTTCATGGGCGCGTCCATTGCTTACGTCACGGCGCTGGCTGGTATTGAGGTTGTGCTGGTTGACCGCGATCAGGCCGCTGCCGACAAGGGCAAGGATCTTTCCAACAAACTCATGACACAGCAGATCAGTCGTGGCCGGGCCAAGACTGCAGATCGTGATGCGTTGCTCGCGCGCATCAATGCGACGCCTGATTACGACGCATTGAAGGACTGCCGGCTTGTCATTGAAGCTGTGTTCGAAGATCGCGCCATCAAGGGCGAAGTGACCAGGAAAGTGGAAGCTGTCATTTCACCCGACGCCATCTTCGCCTCCAACACTTCGACATTGCCGATTACTTCGCTGGCGGAAAACTCCATCCGTCCGGATCAATTCATCGGTGTGCATTTCTTCTCGCCGGTTGAGCGGATGCAGCTTGTCGAAGTCATCCTCGGCAAGAAGACCGGCGACAAGGCGCTCGCCGTCGCGCTCGATTATGTCCGCGCCATCAAGAAGACCGGCATCGTGGTGAATGATTCGAGGGGCTTTTTCGCCAATCGCTGCGTGTTGAACTATATCCGGGAAGGCCACCTCATGTTGGCCGAAGGTATTCCCGCGCCGATGATCGAGAACATGGCCAAACAGGCAGGCATGCCCGTAGGGCCGCTTTCACTCAACGATGAAGTCGCCATCGATCTTGCCTGGAAGATTGTACAGGCGACGATCAAGGATGAAGGGGAAGGCGCTGTCGACAGGGAGCAGGTCTGGCTGCTCGATACGCTGGTCAACAAGGAAGGACGCCTTGGCCGCAAGAATGGCAAGGGCTTTTATGATTACCCCGAAAAGGGGGAGAAGAAACTCTGGCCCGGTTTGGCTGCCTTGCAGTCAAAACATCTTGATCCGGACACCATCGACAAACAGGCGATGAAGGACCGGCTGCTGTTTACCCAGGCTCTGGAAGCTGCAAGCACAGTCGAGGATCATGTCATCACTGATCCGCGTGAAGCCGATGTCGGCTCCATTCTCGGGTTCGGCTTTGCGCCCTATACAGGCGGCGTGCTGAGCATGATCGACTTTATGGGCGCAGCAAAATTTGTCGCGCGCGCGAAGGAGCTCGAGCAGCAATTTGGTGCGCGCTTCAAACCCTGCGCGCTGCTGGAAGAGATGGCGGCCAAAGGCGAGACGTTTTACGGACGCTTCGGCGCAGCAAGGAAGGCGGCTTGATCAAGCGCGGATCATGAATCTCTGGTTCCGCCTTCTTGTCTATTTCATGGGTGCGCCATTCCGTGCGCGCCTGACGGCCCCGTTCGAATTGTCCCGTCTGACGTTCTGCGTGCTGCGGAATGATCTTGATATAAACCTGCATATGAACAATGGCCGCTATCTGACCATCATGGATATCGGCCGCTTCGATCTGATCATGCGGATGGGGCTGGCGCGTGAAGCGCGCAGTCATGGCTGGATGCCGATACTCTCAGCCGCCAAAGTGCGCTTCAGACGCGAATTGCGCCTGTTCCAGAGCTATACGCTGGAAATCCGCATAGTCTGGTGGGCAAGGACGCATTTTGTGATGGAGCACCGGCTTGTCATAGCATCAGGCAAGGGCAAGGGGCAGCTTGCGACTGTTGCCCTGATGCTGGGTGGTCTTTACGAGCTTGCCAACCGCCGCTTCGTGCCGGTTGATGAACTCATGCGCGTCCTTGCCGTGGAGGCGACATCACCGCCGGCAACGCCGGAGATCGAGGCCTTTCTGGCGGCCGAGCAGGCGCTTAAGCGTAGCGCTTGACGGGCCGCACGCGGTGCCGGATACAGACTTCCAACAAACCGGGAGGGCCCCGCCATGACATCCAAACTCTTTACCCCGCTGCAGATCGGACCGATTGAAGTTCCCAATCGTATCGCCATTTCGCCCATGTGCATGTATTCGGCCGATGATGGTTCGGCGACGGATTTCCACATCCAGCATCTTTGCCGATTCGGCATGTCGGGCGCAGGTCTTGCGGTCATGGAAGCAACAGGCGTCGACCAGACAGGTCGCATCTCGCCAGGCTGCCTGGGTCTTTATTCGGATGACAATGAAAAAGCCCTCACGCGCGTCGTTGCCAGCGCCAAAAAATATAACATGCCCGGTTTCAAACTTGGCATTCAGATCTCCCATGCCGGGCGCAAGGCCTCCACACCCTATCCCTGGGATCGGGCCGGCGCCGCGCTGACGCCAGAGAATGGCGCATGGCAGACCTTCGCGCCTTCAGCCATTCCGTTTGGAAATGACGTGCCGGCGCCGAAGGAACTTACAGACGCGGAAATCCGCGGCATCATCGCGGCTTTCGCCGAGTCAGCCAAACGCGCCGTGCGCGCCGGGCTTGATCTGATCGAACTCCATGCGGCACATGGCTATCTCATCCATCAATTCCAGTCGCCGCTCTCCAATACGCGCAATGATGAATGGGGTGGCAGCGCAGACAAGCGCTTGCGCTTCCCGCTTGCCGTTGCACAAGCCGTGCGCGCAGCCACCTCCGGAACCGTTGCGCTGGGCGCCCGGATCAACAGTACCGATTTTGCGGAAGGCGGACTTGGCGTTGAAGATTGCGTGCGGTTCGCATCGGAGCTGAAGGCCTGCGGCTTCGATTACGTCTGCGTGAGTTCCGGAAATATCGTTCCAGGCGGCCGTCCTGCCCTCGGCCCCGGGTTTAACGTGGAACGCGCTGCCCACGTGAAAAAGGAAGCCGGCATCGTCACGCGCACAGTTGGCTATATTGCGGGCCCCAAACATGCCGAAGAAATCATCGCTTCAGGCGCGGTTGATCAGGTAGCACTGGCGCGGGCATTTCTTGATGATTCAAACTGGGGCTGGCATGCGGCAGAAGTGCTGGGCGCCAATGTCCCGCCGCCTCCCCAATATCAACGCATCAAGGCCGGCGCCTGGCCCGCCGCGAAAGAGAGCCGCGCAATGGCGTGAAGCTATTTCGCAGCTTGTACTCCAGCCTTGCTGATCATGATCGCCCAGGGAGTAGGTGTTGAACGCCACTCCCACACGGCCAGCAACTGATCGAGATGGCCGAAGTTTCTGAACATGTCCGGCAGTTTCATGCGGTTCAGATCAGGCCAGACAAGGGCAATGTCATGGGTCTGCGCAAAACGGCCCGGCACGACGCGGATATCGGGCGCATCTGCCGAAGGGTGGAGTTCCACCACGATATCCATTTTCGTGAGCTGCGGCGCAAGCACCGGGTTGAGAAGTGTACGCTCGTCGCCTTCGATATCACACCACACCAGACTTCGTCCCGTGTAGTGCGCAAAATCGGCCGGCGCAAACGTGCCGCGAATATCGAGGCTCACACTATTGCGATCTGCCAGCGCCTTGCAGGCAGTTTGTGCATTGGGATCAGTATCGCAAGCAACGACAATGGCGTCGGGGCATAGACGCTTGAAGCCAACCGCATAATAGCCCTCGGCAGAGCCAATATTCAAAATGGTCTCATATTTTCGCTGCGCCACCGAGGCTACAATTGGATGCAGCTCCTGCTCGTAACATCCCAGCAACTTGGGAATGTGACATCCCTCGGCAGAGTTCTCGATGAAATTCATGCCGGCAAATGGCCCGCCTTGCACGGTGGTTCCGTGTTTTTTCATCAAGTCGTTCTGGATGAGCAAGGACCGGTGTTTGGCCAGCAGTCGCAGCGCCCTGTTGAAACGCGCCGCTTCCGGCAATCCGCTGTCGAGTTCCTTGCGTAGCAAGTCTTCAATCTGGCTCATATCAGTCCCGGTCTCATTCAGCCGCTCTTTGTGAAATGCGCCATTGTGACAGCAATGCGCGCAAGGCCGCCGGCCGCAAAGGTTTGTTGAGCAATCGAATATCGTATTGTTCCGCGCGATTGCGCACTTCGTCTGTCCGATCCGCCGTGATTAGAACAGATGGTAGCTCGTGCCCATATATGTTTCGCAACGCCAGAATTGTTTGAATGCCGTCGCCCGTATCCAGGTGATAGTCGGCAATGATCGCTTGCGGCGCAATGCCGGATGCATTGATGGCTTCGGTTGCACTGGAAAGGTCGGATGCCGTCACCACCATGCAGCCCCAACCGCTCAGCAAGGTTTTCAATCCCTCGAGAATGCGAGGCTCGTTGTCGATGGCCAGTATCGCCATGCCAGACAGCGGCGTCACGGGCGTTGCGGCGCGCGTCCCATGTTCCAAAAGGACCGTTACCACCGGTTCAGATACGGGAATTTCCACGCGAAACATTGTGCCACGGCCAATTTGCGAGCGCAGCCAGATCCGATGACCGAGCACCCGGCTGATGCGTTCAACGATGGATAGCCCAAGGCCAAGTCCACGCGCTGTTCGCATGGCGGGTGCAAGACGCTCGAATTCACGGAAGACTTCCTGCTGCTTGTTCTCGGGAATGCCAAGTCCGGTGTCGAATACGGCAAGTGACAGACTGTCCCCCTGCCGCCGGCACCCGATCAGGACCCGGCCTTGCGGCGTGTATTTGACAGCGTTCGACACAAGGTTCTGGAACAGGCGGCGCAACAGCCGCCGGTCAGAACGCACACTCAGCGAACAAGGCACGAATGTTAATTTGAGATCATTCTTGTGTGCAAGAGGTTCAAATTCGATACGCAGCTGATCGAACAATTCCTGAATGCGGAAGACCGAAAACTCCGCTTTCATTGCGCCCGCATCCAGGCGCGAAATATCAAGCAACGCGGTCAGGATTTCTTCTACCGATTCCAGCGAGCCATCGAGATTGCGCACGATCTCGCCATATTGGCCGGGCGGCCCGGGTTCGCGTTCATACCGTTCCACCAGGGAGGTCGCATAAAGCCGCGCGGCATTGAGCGGCTGCAAAATATCGTGACTGGCGGCGGCCAGAAAGCGTGTTTTGGAGAGATTGGCGTCATCGGCCTGCGCCTTGGCGCGCGCCAGTTCTGTATTCAGCGTTTCAAGCTGCTCTGTCCGTTCGCGCACGCGTTGTTCTAGTGCTTCCTCCGCTGCAGCCGATTGTGTGACATCGGTATAAGTTGTCACCAGTCCGCCGTCAGGCATGCGCGCCGAACGGATTTCAACAACGCGTTGTGTGGGATGGAGGCGCAATCTGAAGGGCTCGGTTTCGTTCACCAGCAATTCGAGCCGTGTTCCGATATGATAGTCCGTCCCGCCGGGGCCATATATGCCGCGTTCGGCATTGTAGCGCACCAGTTCCTCGAGCCCCATACCGATGCGCAGGACATCGTTGTTGATTTCGAGCAGGTCGCGGAACTCCCGGTTCCAGCAGATCAACCGGAGATCCTGATCGAAGACTGTTATGCCTTGCCGGGCATGATCCAGAGCATGTTGCAACAAGTCGCGATTTTGTTGCAGCGTCGCAGACGCCTCGTCGATGAGCTTGAGCGCGGCATCGCGGGTGAGGTTTCGCCGTCTCAGCAGCAGCGATAGCACCAGCCGGGACGATGCAGCGCCAATCGCCGAAGCCAGCAGATGCTCTGCAAAGCGCAAGAGATGAATATCGGCTTCTTTCTCTGGCGATTGCATGTGTTCGCGTGAGGCCATGAAAGCCTCGAACGCGCGGCGGGTCGGCTCTGCCCCCAGATAGCGCGCGACAGTCGCCTCGAGCTCCGCAGCGGTGACGCTTGTATTCCACAACCGCAAGGTCTGGCCCATGGGCCCCTCTTCGCGCCCCACGAAGATATTGGCCTGCAATCTTTCAATTGGCGCCGAAATACGGGTCAGCGAGAATCCGATGTAGGCCAGAATATTGCCCAGCAGCGAAAAAAATACGCCATGCACGAGTTGCGGCAATTCCATGCCGAAAAGTGCGCCGGGCTTCAGCGGCGCGATGCCAAGCGGTCCGTTGAGAACGATCGAGGCCAATGCGCTTGAAGATGGCTCGAGCGAGGGAAGCAGCAGCGTATAGGCCCACAGGACAATGCCCACGATCAGCCCGGCCATCGCACCACGCGCATTGGCGCGACGCCAGAACATGCCGCCTACAAATGCAGGCCCGATTTGCGCGACCGCCGCAAATGACAAGAGTCCGATGGATACAAGGGCCGTCTCGCTTGAATATCGCAGATAGATGAACGACAGCAGCAGGATCAACACGATCGCGATGCGCCGGACAATCAGAATCGTCGTCGCGGGATTGCCGGCTTCCATCGTCCGGCGCATGCCGCTGCCGCGCAGCAGAACGGGCATGACGAGATCATTGGACACCATGATTGAAAGCGCCACAGACGCCACGATGACCATGGCTGTTGCAGCTGACAAGCCGCCGATGAGCACGATCACGGCTACCAGACCGTTGCGCGCTTCCAGCGGCAGTGCGAGCACGGTCATATCGCGATCGATCGTTCCCGGACCGAAAGTCAGCAGGCCCGCGATCGCCAGTGGAATAACGAATATGTTGATGGCAACCAGATAAAGCGGAAACAGCCAGGCTGCCGTTTTGACATCCTTCTCATCCCGGTTCTCGACCACAGTTACGTGGAACTGCCGCGGCAAAAGCAAAATGCAGGACGCTGACAGGATGGTGATCGTGACCCAGGTTTCCAGATTGGGTTGTTTGCTGACGACGGCCTTGATCATCGGGTCTGCGATGGCGCGGCTTCCAAGATCTCCGAGACCATCGAACATGCCCCAGGTAACGAACACCCCGACGACAAGAAACGCAATCAGCTTGACGACCGATTCCGTGGCTATGGCGATAACAAGACCGTCCTGATGTTCCGTCGCATCAATATGCCGGGTGCCAAAGGCCATCGCAAAGCCCGCCATCAGGCCGGCTGTGACGAGGAGCAATGTGGGCGAATTGACCGAACCTGAAATCGCCTTGCCAGCGTCCAGAGAAACGAGAGTCATTGAGACAGTGGAGGCAACAGCCTTCAATTGCAGCGCGATGTACGGTACAGCACCGATGACAGCAATAAGGGCAACGAGGGCGGCTACCTGTTCAGATTTGCCATAGCGTGAGCCCATGAAATCGGCGATCGAGGTGATATTCTGGCCCTTGGCGACACGCAATATCTTGAGCACGAAAGGGAACAACAGGCCGATGACGATCAGCGGGCCGATGTAGGTCGGCAGAAATTCCAATCCGCCAGTGGACGCGAGGCCGACTGAACCGAAGAACGTCCAGGATGTGCAATAGACCCCAAGCGTCATCGCATAGATCAATGGCCGGGCGCGCGAGTGTATGAGCCGGTGTCCATGCCGGTCGCCGAAATGGGCGACGACGAAAAGCGCGCATATATAAAGGAGCGCGGTCATCACCGCGATCCAGCCGGCATTCATGAGCCTACCTCCATGCCAAGCTGGCACGCCGCCAATGTAGCACTGGCCAGAGGCAGGTGTGATAGGGCTTTTCGTTTAAGTTTCCAAATTCGCCCGAATTGGCCCGGCGCGGTGTAGATCCATCCAAGCCATTGAACAATAAATATATAATTTGATTTCCAGTGTTGGGCCGTATTGACCACTCTTGCCGACGCGGCAAATGGCCTATTTCACGCGACCTTTCAGTTTGCCCGTAGCCTGGAAACGCACGACACGGCGCGCTGTCACCCTGACCGGATCCCGCGTTCTGGGATTGCGGCCGGGACGTTCGCCTTTTTCGCGAACGAGAAATTTTCCAAATCCATGAATTTTAACAGTCTTATTTGAAATAAGCTGGTCCGTGATCGTCTGAAAGAATGCACCCACGAGTTGCGCTGCTTCTCGTCTGGTGGTTCCCAGCGTCTTGAAAACGGCGTCGGCCAAATCGTTACGGGTGACCGTATTGGATTTTTCCTGTTGGCCTGTTGAGTCCGGCGCGGTCTCGACTTTTTCCGTTTCAGTGATGTCGTAATTCATAACAAGCGCCTTCCAAAACCAATCGATGGTTGTACGCGCTGTGAGTGGTGAGGAACATATTTGGCCTACCCACTCGCATCGGATCAGTCCCGAGCGCAAAATGGCAGCATTGCCAAATTAAGCATGTGGCAAAGGTCACACATACCAGTGACATTAGGCATATCCGGCGCGGCCAGTAGCAATTGCTGTTGCGCAAGGATATGAGGAATGGCTAAAATTCGCACGCGGTCGCGAATGCGAAAATTTCAGGAGCTGGATGATGTTAAAAGAATTCAAAGAATTTGCGATGAAGGGCAATGTTGTCGATCTCGCTATCGGCGTCATCATCGGTGGCGCGTTCGGCAAGATCATAGATTCTCTGGTGAACGATATTATTATGCCCATCGTTGCCAAGATCATTGGCAATGTCGATTTTTCAAATCTTTTCATACCACTATCAAGCGCCATCAAGTCGACATCGCTGGTCGAAGCGAAAAAGGAAGGCGCTGTCCTCGCCTGGGGTAATTTCGCAACGGTCACCGTGAACTTCCTGATCATTGCATTTGTATTGTTCATGGTCGTCAAGGCGATGAATTCGATGAAGAAAGCTGAAGCCTCGGCAGCACCGGCAGAAGCCCCGCCGCCGCCGCCGCCGCCGCGTTCGGAAGTCCTGCTGGAGCAGATCCGCGATATGCTCGCGAAAAAATAAAT
>CAMDKB010000056.1 GCA_945901195.1 Rhizobium sp. Q54 | reverse complement strand
CGTATGCTGGCGGCGCGCGTGGTCGTGAGTCCGACTATGGAACGCATGAGCGTAGACTTGCCTGCGCTGTTGGCGCCGATGACAGCAATGGTTTCGCCAGCCTCAACGTTGATGGCGACATCAAACAGCGCCTGAAAGGCGCCGTAGAAGGCATTTAGATTTTCAATGTCCAGCAGCCCGGGTTCAGCCATCGGCCTCAACTCCGAGATAGATTTCGTGAACCTCGCGACTGGCCATGACAGTGCGCGGATCGCCCTGTGCAAGCTCACGTCCCTGGTGAAGAACAAATAGCCTGTCGACCACCGCCAGCAGCGCATGTACGACGTGCTCAATCCATATGACAGAAACGCCCGTCGCGTGGATGCTTCTGATCGCGGCGATCAAATCCTCGCATTCATGCGGAGTGAGGCCGCCGGCAATTTCATCCAGCAGGAGAAGTTGGGGTTCGCCCGCCAAAGCGCGCGCCAATTCCAGGCGTTTGCGTTCCAGCAGGGTCAGCGAACTTGCCAGCGAATTCGCCTTTGGTAGCAGTCCTGTGAGGCCCAGTATTTCGACGCAGCGCCTTTCAGTCTGTGCGCCAGATTTGGGGTTACCGAAAAACCCTGTCACACAGAGGTTTTCGAAAACGCTCAGGCCGAGAAACGGTTGTGGTATTTGAAAGCAGCGTCCGATGCCTGCGCCGCAGCGCTGGGAAGACGCAAGATGCGTTATATCTGCGCCTTGAAACATGATCCGGCCGCCATCAGGCTTAATAACGCCTGCGATCATATTGAACAGCGAAGTCTTGCCCGCTCCATTAGGGCCTAAAACGCCGAGGGCCTCGCCTCGTTCCAGCGACAGGTCAAGCGCTTCCGCAACGACCACTGCGCCGAAACGCTTGCTTACCGAATGGAGCGAGAGAATGGCGGTCATAAGTGCAAGGTATCGCTGGCCATGTCATCCCGGAAAGCGCCGCAAGCGGTCATCCAGGATGAGAGTGTTGAGCCGTTCACCCCAGGGCACGGAGCGAGCCGCCCTTGGGAATGGCGGGCATGGCTTCGTTGTTGGTGATGACAAGATCGAATTTACCATCGGGCTTGCGTGCCCATTGTCCCGCAACAAGCGGCGTCTTGCAGACATTTTTCACAGGACCCGGCCATTTCACGTTGCCGACGAGCGTGTTCAGGTTCGTCGATGCAATGGCTTGTGCGATGGATTTGGGATCGTCGATATTCTTGGCGCGCTTCAATGTATCGAGTGCAACTTCCCACAGGGCGTGCACAAACCCGATCGGCTGCGTCCATTGCCTGTTGCTGGACTTGACCCAGGCGTCGGTGAGTTCCTGCGCCGATTGTCCTGTCAGGCTGGACTTGAAGGGATGGTTGGGCGTCCACCAGACTTCTGTGGACAGGCCATCGCCGCGCGCGCCCAGGCTTTCCAGCACGGAGGGGAAGAGCAGCGCTTTGCCGACTGTGACAATCTTTGGCTTGAAGTTCTGTTGCGCAGCCTGCGACCAGAATGTTGCGAAGTCTGGTGGGATCATCACGCCGGTGACGATTTCGCAATTGGCCGCCTTGAACGCGGAAATCTGCGCAGTGAAATCGTTCGACAGCGGCTGATAACGGCCGGGATCAGTGAGTTTGAAGCCGGCCTTGGCCAGCGGCTCGGGCAAGCCGAGCTTGGGGTCGCCCCAGGCATTGCCATCGGCATCGTTGGGAAACAGGCCACCGATCGACTTGTTGGTCGGGATGGAATTCCACAAGTTGACGAAGGAACCGATGACATCCTCAAGGCCCCAGAAGAAATGATAGGTCCAATCGAAACCTTTCGCGGGGTCGCCCTTGCGGCCAAAGAAATAAGGTTGCCACGGGCAATTGGTTGTGATGCAGGGCACTTCGTTGGCCTCTGCCTGATCGGCAACCGGATTGGTTGTGTCGGGCGTGGCCAGCGCCGTGATGAGATTCACCTTATCGCCGAGGATCAACTCGGACGCGACTTCCGCAGCGCGGTTGCCATTGGATTGGCTGTCCTTGACGATGATCTGGACCGGATAGGTTTTACCGTTGTTGGCAATGCCGTTGCCAATGACCTGCCGTACCTGGCTGAGGATGAAATTGTCGGCCTCTGCAAAACTCGCGAGCGGGCCGCTGGCAGGCGACACAAAGCCAATCTTCAGCGCCTTGCTTTGGGCATTGGCAGGAATGACTCGGAGCACCGAAGGGGCTGCGATGAGCGCGGCTGCGCCGCCTACAACCTGACGGCGAGTGGGATTTGATTTATCGATTTCCTTTGTCATGCTCCTGCTCCCTCCTGAATTAAAGCACTTACCGGTTTGCAGCTTCCACCAAGGCTTCACCTCACCACAACGGCGAGGGTACAGTTCACTTGGCCTTCCGTGCTGCAATGTCTTTGGCTTCCATCTCCATAAGATGATCGATCATTTTCTTTCGCAACGCGGCCTGCGCCTCCGGGCTCCATTTCATCAGGCCTTCGCCAGATTTGAAACCGAGTTTGCCTTCTTTCACCAGCTTTTCAAGATAGGGTGAAGGGCCGGGCGTTGAATCAATATAGGGCAGGACCTGCTGGTGAATGGCGAGCGCCAGATCTGTTCCGACCATGTCGGCATTTTCCAGCGGGCCAAGCACCGGCAACCGGCGGCCAAAGCTGGCCTTGACGACCATGTCCACCATTTCTGCATCGCAGATGCCTTGTTCGACAATGGAGATGGCTTCGCGCCAAAGCGCATGCTGCAGGCGGTTGCCGACAAATCCCGGCACGTCCTTCTTCACTTCCACAGCGGTCTTGCCAGCTGCCGTGAGCATGTCGATGATTGTGCGCACGGTCGCGTCTGATGTGTCGATCGTGCGGACAACTTCCACCAGCGGCACCAGAAATGGCGGGTTCCACCAATGCGTGCCCAGCGCGCGCGACTTGTCCTTCAGGTGTGACATGATCTGCGTGATCGGCATTACAGATGTGTTGGATGCGAGGATTGCATGCGCAGGCGCCGCCGCTTCAATGTCGACAAATAGCTTTTGTTTCAGCTCCAGATTTTCGAGCGCGGCTTCGATGACGACATCGGCGCTTTTCACTGTGGTGGCAAGATCGTCGCATACCGTAATGCGTTTGACGGCTGCAGTGTCAAGATTCATGTCGACGAGATTTTTCGTCACGCGCTCCAGCGCTACCTTGCGCGCCGCTTCAAACGTGTCGGTGATCGTGACATCGTGGCCTGCCACCGCGAAAACCTGCGCGATGCCGTGGCCCATGAGGCCAGCGCCGATGACGCCGATTCTTGCTTTACCGGACATGCGTGACCTCGTTAGGTTTTGTGTCGTCCCGGATAAATCGCGCAGCGATTTATCCGGGACCGCCTTGTTATTTTGCCATGGGAACCGGGATCGCTGGTCTGGCACGAAGTCCCGGATAATTGCGACGCGATATTCGGTATGACGTGAACGTGTTGCTATTAACCTGCCGTATATCCACCATCGGCATAAAGAATGTGGCCTGTGTAGAAATCAGACGCCCTTGACGTGAGGAACAACAGCGGCCCGGCCAGATCTTCCGGTTCACCCAGGCGCCCTTTTGGCACCCGCGAGAGGAAGCCCGCACGCACCTTGTTGGCGTTCTCGTTGTCTTCATACATCCAGGCCGTGAGCGGCGAACGGAACACGGTCGGCGCGATGGCGTTGACGGTGATGCCGGTTGGCCCAAGTTCACACCCCAGCGCCTTGGTCATGCCGTCGATGGCTGACTTCGACGAGCAATAGGCGGTGTAACCGGCCGGATGGCCCAGCAATCCGCGCGCTGAAGACATCAGCACGATCTTGCCGCCGTTACCCTGCGCCAACATCTGCGTGGAGGCGGACTTCGCCATCAGCCAGCTTTGCGTCACGTTGGCGTCCATCACATCGAGGAAGCGTTCGGCTGTCATCTCGGTGATCTTCGAGACGTCATTCTTGCCTTGCGCCACAACGAGAATATCGACTTGACCGAAACGCTTCACGCCTGCGGCGATGACTTCGTCGCAGAGCTTTTGCGTGGTCGGGCGCATGTTCAGCGCCTCGACCTCTGCGCCAAGAGCCCTGCATTCATCCGAGACTGCATCGAGATCGGATTTCTTGCCGGCAGTGAGCACGAGCTTGCAGCCGGCGCCTGCGAGGATTTTTGCCGCCAGCGCTCCGAATGCGCCGGATGCTCCAGTCACGACAGCGACCTTGCCCTTCACATCGAAGAGAGACAGGGGATTCTTCAGAAAATCAGTCATGCAAATCTCACTCTGGCTTGTGTCCCGGTGGATAGGGAATGCTCACGAGGATCGTGCACATGTGGTTTGATTTGTTCTTGATTTCGCGCACTTCGCCGGGGGCGATGGTGACGGAATCATATTTTTTCAGAACGGTGTCCGTGCCACCGATGGCGAGTGTGAGCTCACCTTCAAGGATGACGTAGATTTTCTCGAAAGGCGTCGAATCCGGCCCGGCGCCGCCGCCGGGCAGAAAGTGCGAAAGGCCGATCCAGTGACTTTCCGATGAACCCTTTTCCCAGCCTTGCAGGCGCAGGCCAATGCATTCGCGATGGTTGACTGCGGGATAGGGCTTGGCGTCTGCGAAGCGTTTTAGAAACATCAGAACGCCTCCCCTTTTTCAATGCGGTATTGCTGATCGGGATTGGTGATCGCGACCAGGCGGATGATGCAGCCGTCGCCGCGATCCCAGTTCCACGGGAAGAAGGCGAAGGTGACGCGCTTGCCCGTTACCGCGTCGAGATCGCCACCGACGTTCTCAATGCCGAGAATACCGTTGGAGAAAAGGATGCGATGCACGGGCTCCCATTCCGGGAAATCGTCCTTCCAGTCGCGCCCGCCCGACCATTCCTTGTATTCTGCAGCGAGGTGCGGCAGCAGCGGACCATTGCGCTGCGGGCCGATGGCCGTTGCGAGCGGATGATCATTGGCCTGTGTATCGTGGCCGACGACCTTCACTTTCTTTTCCACAAACCAATGGCCGGCAGATGGCACGAAGCCCGGTGCTCGTGCGAAATAATCTTCATTGTCGCCATAAATGTGATGCCAGCCGGTGTTGACGATGACGACATCGCCGGGACGCACAATCTTGCCGCAGGCCTTTTCGAGGTCATCGCCAGTGATCGGCTCCCATTTCTTCTTGGGGATCGACACAACAATGCCCGAGCCAAAGAAATGCGGCAGCGGCACCTGATCAATGAAGGGCGTGTTCTGCACCACGTGCGCGGGCGCATCGATGTGGGTGGTGTTGTGCATGGTGGTCGTGATGCGCTGGGAGAGCACGCCGGACTTTGCCATGTAATGAATACGCTCGATCTTTACGTCTTCGAAATACGGCCAGTTTGGCGATTGATAACCGAAGCGGTGCGAGAGATTGGTAAATTTCAATCCCATATAATTGTCGAGATTGTCGTGAAAATCGATGCCACAGATATTGATCATGGATGCGCTCCCTCCTGACGAATGGCTGCGCGTTCTGTCCGCGCCGCCTCTTGAAGACTGGGGTAAAGTTTGCCTTGACCTGACAGTCTTGGCAAGTCATTTTTATCGCTATTCGATACGAGTGTATCGTAATTCAATACAATCGCGGTTTCCCGGGAGATGGCGAGCCCATGAGTAAAGCTGCAATTCAAACGGCAATCGCACCGCCAGAGCGCGCCCGCGGTATTCAGGTGATTGCGCGCGCAGCGGCGATCCTGCGCACATTGCAAACCCATCGCGATGGCATGAGTCTTGGCGAGATTGCCAAATCCGTTGGTCTGGCTCGCTCGACGGTGCAGCGCATTGTCAACGCGCTGGCGACGGAAGGACTCGTCAGCGCCAATGGCGCGCGCTCCCTGCGGATCGGGCCAGCTATCACGGGGCTCGCATCGGCTGCCAACGGCAATACGGCTGATCTGGTTGCGCCGCATCTGCGCGCTCTGGGCGATGATGTCGGCGAAACCGTCGATCTGGCGTTGCTGACAGGCGGTTCGGCGGTGTTCGTCGATCAGGTGCAGGGGCGTCATCGCCTGGTCGCATTATCGGCGGTCGGCGAGCGTTTTCCGCTGCATTGTACGGCCAATGGAAAAGCGATCCTCGCCTGTTTCTCACTTGCGGACGCTGAGGAACTCATCGACAAGAGTCTTGCCGAACATCCCCATCACAGGTTGAAAAATCGCAAGGCTCTGCTGCGCGAAATCGATGAGGCGCGAGTATCGCATCTGGCGTTCGACAATGGCGAACACGGCGAAGGAATATGTGCAGTTGGCACAGCCTTGCTCGACGCCTCCGGCCGGCCCGTCGCTATATCAGTGCCTGTGCCAGCGCAGAGGTTTGCCGATGTACGCGCGGATGTAGCCCAGAAGCTCCTGGGGTTTAGAGAGAGGATCAAGGGCGTCGTGGGGCGGTAGAGTAGTCATTCCGGAAAAATGCGAGAGGTATTTGCGGGAAGCGGATATATCCGCTGTAAGAATCGCTTGCTCCGACGCTAGGCGTCCAGACCGGACAGAGCAAGGGCGCAAAGCTGCAGCTGCCATGTGCTTCTAGACGTGCCTGCGACGCTCTCCAGCATGAGGTGATTTGGGATCGCTCTGGATTCTCGATGCGGGCTCCATTTTGGTCGCGATCCCGGCTTGCGCTTCGCTTGGCCGGGATGACACGCCGGGTTAATTTCAGACCTGACGCAATCCGAATGCATCATTGCGTTTAGTTTTATTACTTTCCCCCGAGAACAGCCTGCTTCGTGAAGGTAAGACGAATGTTCGAGCTTGCTGCTCAATCTTCTTCTGGCCATTTCCCCGCCTGCCAGTTCCTGGCCCCATGAATCAGCCGCACAATATTTAAGGTTTGAGGATCAGTCAGCTCATATACCAGTATCAGCGATGTCTTGAGCACCGGACTCTCGTATGTGCCAAATACCCGCCCGGCGCGGCCTGTGGGAACGCTGGCCAGGTTTTTCGCGCTAGCATCGACGCGGCTTTGCACCAGCACAGCGTTCTGCACATTTTGCCCGGCGATATATGTGATCTGCTTTTCAAAATCCGCCCGCGCCTTGGGCGACCAGATAATTTTTCTCATCACTTGGGCTTGGATTTGGGCTTGGATTTCAGCTTCGACTTTGCAGCCTCTGCTATTATGGCGCTTACGTTCGCCATGACCTCAGCGTGCTCTATGCTAAGACCTGCCTTTATTTGCGCCTGACCCTCAATGATCCCGGCGATAATTTCCTCCTCATTCTCGACGTAGCGTGTGACGGCTTCCAGTGCGAGAAAAGATTTTGACCGGCGCGTTGCCTGCGCAAGGACGTCGAGCCTGTCGCGCAATTCTCGCGACATGCGCAAGGAGACTGTGATTTCTGAGTTGGACATGGGAAATCCTGCTGCCTATTCACATGTAAACATTGTAGCAGAATGCACTACAGCGGGCAAGCCAAACGCCTGGCAGGGATGGTTGGCGGCGCCCGCCCCCTCACTCGATCCGCATCTTCTCGTTCACCACTACGCGCTCGCGGCAAGTTGTTCTGCGGACATCGCGCACTTGACCGCGATCATCGAATTCTGTCGCGCGATGGAGCGTGCACATGTTGTCCCAGATGAGGACGTCGCCGAGCCGCCACTTGTGCGCGAAGACGAATTGCGGCTGGGTTGCGAAGGTCATCAGTTCCTTGAACAGTTCCATGGCTTTGGCCTGCGGCCAACCGACGATGCCCATGGAATGGGAGGCGATATAGAGCGACTTGCGGCCGGAGGGTTCATGCACATGCACCATCTTGTGGCGCGCGGGCGGATGTGCGGCGAGTTCCTCGGCTGACGGCTCCGGGCCACCGCCGAGCACGCGACTGTGCCAATAGGAATGTTCGACCACGAGACCTTCGAGTTTCGCCTTGCGCTCTTGCGGCAGCGCATCCCAGACCGCGCGCATGTCGACAAATTCAGTATCCGCACCAACAGCGGGCACAATATGCGCAGCGAGCAGGGAATAGGTCGCACGGATAGTGAAGAAACTCATATCCGTATGCCAGAGGCGATTGGCGCGCTTGTAGGCGAGGCGGCGGTCGCTGTCGGCATAGATTTCGCCGACTTCATTTAGATTGCTCTGATCGACAATCTCGGGATGGCGGATGCGTTCGCCCACACCGGCAAATTTCTTCTCCTTGCCGCGCTCCATGGGGCCAAGCAATCCGCTGAAGGCGATATGCTGCTCATCTGTTGGCGACGCATCATGGCCTATGGCGCAGACTGCATATTCGGCGAGCGCGGCCTTTATTTCAGCGAGAGTTGCTGCATCAAGCGGCTCGCGGATATCAACACCCTTGAGGCGCGCGCCATATTTGGGCGACATGGGTTCAATGGCGGTCGGCATTGGTTTATGCTCCAAGAGAGTCATCCCGGCTCACACAAAGCGGGGAGCCAGGATCGTCGTGCAATCTGTTATGGGCGATCCTGAATAAGATGCTGCGCATTTGTTCCGGATGACACAGATTACATCTTACATCAAGCCAGCTCCTTCACCTTCGCCAATGCGGGCATCACCTTGCTGGCGAAGAGCTCAATCGAGCGGCTCATTTCGGCAAATGTCATATCGCCGAAGGAAAACCGCAGGACCGAGTAGTTCGCGCCGGTTTCGCGATGCTGCTGTTCGAGAAAGCGGGTCACGGATTCCGGAGAGCCGGCGAATGAGCGCTCCATGGCGACAAGCTCCGCGAATTTTGTATCCAGGCCCCAATGCATGGGCGTACGGTTATGGCGGCGATGCATCCATGTGAAGTTTTTCTGAAAAACGTCGTGCGCGCGATCGGCGATCTCCATCGCCTTTGCATCGGTATCCGCCACGACAATTGTGCGCGCCAGACCGATGAAAGGGTCCGCCCCGGTATGGCCGTTGGCCGCCAGTGAGCGCCTGAAATCGCCGATATATTTGGCGGAGGCATCCGTATTCTCGTTGACGACGATGTTGAAGCGCGCCTTGCCAGCGCGCTCGGCGCTTTCAGTTGAATGCACCCCATACCAGATGGGCGGCATCGGCTTCTGGAAGGGACGCAGATGCAGGGGCACATCACGAAAGTTGAAATGTTTGCCGGCAAAATCCACGTGCCCATCGCGCAGGCCCTGTTCTACGATGGCAAGTCCCTCATCATAGATTTCACGGGTCTTGGCCGTATCAACACCCATATAGGCAAGTTCTTCAGGCACTGAGCCGCGCCCGAAACCGATGTCGAGCCGGCCCCGGCTCATCTGGTCCAGTACGCAGATTTCCTCAATCAGCCTGAGCGGCTGATGGGCGGGAAGCGCATAGACCAGTGTGCCCACGCGCATGTTTTTAACGCGTTGGGCGAGGGCGGAAAGATATACAGATGGCACCGAGCCGCCCCCCAGCGGTGTGAAATGATGTTCTGTCACATGGAAGCAGTGAAAGCCTGCCGCGTCGAACATCTCGCCCAGCTTCAACCTGTCCTCGAAATGATCGGCCTGAGACAGCGGGTTTGACAGATCAAGATGATCCATGGCGCCGAATTTCATATTTCCACCCTTTGATTGCTTTGTTTGAGGACAGATTAGCAGGGTTTTGCGAGCTGTCCTTTAAAAAAATGCGGCCTTGCAGCGCAGTTGCCGCCTGTTCCGCAGCTGAAGTTTGACGGCTGCCGGCAGCCTTCCTAAAGTTAACCAAATGGCGCCAGGCGGGCAAGCAGCCATCGCTTCGCGCAGGGAGTGACGGGATGGCGAAAGATTTCCTGATTGGCTGTCACAGGCTGACGTTTCATCCCCGTGAAAATATCTCGATAGAGCGAGAGTTCGAACTGGTGAAGGAGGCCGGCGTGTTCGACTATATCGACTGGCTGCCGCGTCCCGAAATCGTCGACGAATGTATCCGCTGTTCAGAAAAATTTGAGATGCCGATCTACACCGGGACATTTCAATACATGCTCGGGCGTGACGATGCCTTGCTGGAACTCGATATGCGCAATGCTGTGCGATGTGGCGTGAAAGTCCACAATGTCATGTTGTTCACGCACCATGCAGATGGCCATGAACTCAGCAACACGGAAGTGGTGGATTGTTATCTGAGAACCTATGATTTCGCCCAGCGGATCGGGCTTACCACGAGCTTTGAAGTGCATGTCCTGTGCTGGTCAGAACAGGTGAAACGGGTCATCCCGGTCGCGCATGCCGTCAGGCGGGTTGGCGTGCCCTTCAACTTCACGCTTGATTACAGCCATTGCATCTTCAAGATTGGCAATGCTGCGGAGCAGGACATTTCTCGCATCCGGGAAGATGTGGACGCAGGCCGCGTGATTCTTGATCCCTTCGAGGCCGGCAATCTCTGCGACGAATGGTTGAACCAGAATATGGTGCTGTTTGCGCAATTGCGCCCGGTTTCTCCCAATGGCCCGCCGAACATCTGGGCGAAAGACCAGAGTGGAAATTTTGGACGCGGCATCCAGTATCCGTTTTTTCGGCCAAAGCCCGGCGAGTTTCATTCGCCCTGGTATGCCTATCGCCTTGAAGCGAGCAAGGAGGCCATCCGAAAGGTCATGCGCTATCATCTCACCCATCCGGAGAGCCCGCTGCAATATATGAATACTGAGATGATCAGCATTCTCGATTATGGCGAGAACGCTGGTTATTCGATCTTCGAGCATAATATCGCGGTGGCAAAATGGATCAGGGCGACGTGGGCGCATTTCAAGGCCATGCAGGCTGCGGGCGTGCCTTTGCAACCGGATTATTCTGCTTGATGTTATGATGCGCGCGCTGCTGTTTTAACACGGGTGGAAGTGTTAGACTGTTGTGAAACTTCGCGAGCAGGCTGTCATGATCATCTATACGCCACCGTCCATTCCTGAAACGATCCCGCTGATTGACCTGAAGGGCAGCCTCGCGGGAGATGCGAGCGCGGAAGCTGCAACCGCCTGGGAGATTCATAAGGCGGCGCGCGAAACAGGCTTCTTCTACGTTAGAAATCACGGTATCGCGCAGCACCTGATCGACAATGCCTTTGCCGCCACGCGGCGATTCTTTGATCAGCCGCTGGAACGCAAGATGGACATGAGCATGAAAAAATGGCCGGGCATGCTGCGCGGCTATGAACCCATGCTTTATCAGCAACTCGATGAAGGCTCGCCACAGGATCTCAAGGAGGCCTATTATTCTGCCCGCCATCTGGAGCCAGATCATCCGCTGGTGCGCGAAAAGCTTCCCAATCATGGACAAAATCAATGGCCCGAAAATCTGCCGGGGTTTCGTGAAGCGATTGAAGCCTATTATGAACCCGCGCTGGATCTTGGCCGCCATCTCATGCGATTGCTGGCGTTGTCGTTGTCACTCGACAGAGCTTATTTTGACGACGCATTTAGCGAGCCCTGCGGCACTTTGAGAATTCTGCATTATCCGCCACATCCGCAGAACGCTGCGCCCAACCAGTTGGGAGCTGGTGCACATACTGACTATGGTGCGATAACGCTGTTGGCGCAGGATGAAAATGGCGGACTGGAAGTCGAAAACGCGGCTGGAAAATGGCTGCGCGCCGATCCTATCCCCGGCACCATAGTCATCAATCTCGGCGATATGGTTAAACGCTGGACGAACGACCTCTACCATTCGAACATGCATCGTGTACTGAACAATCGCACAAACAAAGATCGCTATTCACTTCCGCTGTTTTTTAATCCTGCTTTCAAGACAAGAGTTGAATGCGTACCTACCTGCCTGCCGGAGGGCGGAAACGCCAAATATGCGCCCTGCACGGCAGGCGAGCATGTGGCTGAACGCATCAGACAAAGTTACCAACAGGCTGCGGAGTAGAAGCGTGCCCCATGAAGCCGTGAAGCATTCGTCAAAGGACCAGGAGATACGGCGAGAACTCCTTACGCACGCACGTGCCCTTGCGCCGCGTCTGCGCGCGCGCGCCGAAGTTGGCAACCAGCTACGCCATGCGCCGGACGAAACGATCGCCGATCTTGTGGCTGCAAGGCTAACGCGGATCTGCCAACCCGTGCGGTTCGGGGGCTTCGAGCAACCCTTCAGTGTCATCAGTGAAGTGGTGATGGAGCTGGCGCGCGGCGATGGTTCGCAAGCCTGGGTGGCCGATGTTTATGCCGAACATGTGTATATGCTGGCGCTCTTTTCTGATCAGGCGCAGCACGATGTCTGGGACGGGAATCCGGACGCGCTGATTTCCGCTTCCATCGTCCCGCCCGGAAACAATGTGCAAAAGGTGGATGGCGGCTTTATGCTGAATGGGCGTTGGCCCTTCCTCAGCGGGTTGCATCATTCGCAGTGGTCGATCCTCGCCGATGCCGTACCCGATAGCGAGGGCGTGCCGCGCATGCACTTCTTCCTCGTTCCTGCGGCTGATCGCCATGACATCGACGATTGGCACGTGATGGGACTTGCGGGCACAGGCACGTCGTCGATTGAGCTCAAAGAGGTCTTTGTGCCTGATCAAAGAACCATTCTGAATTTGGATGTTGCTGCGGGCAAGGCGCCGGGCATGGCCGTCAATTCAAATCCGATTTACCAGATGCCGATCTTCGGGTTTACTGTGAGTGGTCTCGGCGCCGTTCCCGTTGGCGTCTTGGCTGGCATGGTGGACGACTTTGCCGCATATGTCTCCGCCTGCGCAAAACGGCGGCATCCTCCGCCGGGCATGGCCAACCTCACCGAGCGGCTCGCTGAATCCTCCGTGGAAGCGGATGCTGCGCGCTTGATGTTTCTGACTGCGACCGAAAGTTATGAAGAGAAGTTGCGCGCCGGCATAAAGCTGACCGACGAAGACGCGGCGCGCACCATGCGCAATGTCGCCTGGGCCAACATGCTGGCGCGGCGCGCGGCGACGCGCATGTTCGAGGTGACTGGAGCACATGGATTATTCTTGCCGGGTGATCTTCAGCGCGCGTTCCGGGATATCTTCGCGGCGGGCGTGCACCGGGCGCTGAATTGGGAAACCTCGGCATTGCGATGGGGAAAGCTGCTGAGCGGCCAGCCTGCTGACACCCCGCCTTTCAGATAACAGATTTGCGAACGGCGCTTGCCCACGCTTGCCTTGCGGCCATGTGGGCCGCTACAAAGCCGCACCAAAAACTCAATGGGAGAACGCCGAAATGGCAACAGTAAACAGAGCCCCCTTTCGCGCCGACCACGTCGGCAGTTTTCTTCGTCCCAAGGAATTGCTGGACGCGCGCGAAGGTTTTCGCACCGGCAAGGTGACGCGGGAGGCGCTGACCGAGCTCGAAGACAAGCTCGTGCGCGATGTGGTTAAAAAGCAGGAAGCCACTGGCATTCAGGCTATCACCGATGGAGATTTCCGGCGTCAATCGTGGTCGGGGGATTTTATTTCCGCGATCAAGGGTGTGCGGATGGAATCATCGGGCGATAACCCGCAGCAGCGGGCCACTCCCGTGGGGCAGGTGGTACAGAACTGGCAGCCGCCGTCACCCAAAACCTTCGCCAAAATGGAATTGCCCGCGGGCGGCATCCAGACCAAGTCATTCAACTTCCTGAAGGGCCTGACGAGCCGTACGGCAAAAACAACGATTCCCTCCCCGAGCATGCTGCATTTCCGTGGCGGGCGCGGCGGCGTGGATGCGGCTGCCTATCCCGACATGGACAAGTTCTTCGAGGATCTGATCGCCGTTTATGCTGCTGAAGTGAAGGCGCTGGCCGATGCGGGCTGCCGCTATCTGCAGCTCGACGACACAAACCTTGCCTATCTCTGCGATCCCAAACTGCGCGACCGGGTGAAGAGCCTGGGCGAAGACCCGGACAAGCTGCCTGCGCTTTATGCCAAGATCATCAATGGCGCGATCGCGAATCGTCCCTCTGATATGCGCATCACCGTGCATCTGTGCCGTGGCAATTCATTGAGCCGCGGGCATGCGGAAGGTGGCTATGAGCCGGTGGCTGACGCCATGTTCAACCTGCTGAAGGTGGATGGCTTCTTTCTGGAATATGACGATGGCCGCTCGGGAGACTTTGCACCGTTGCGTTTTGTGCCAAAGGGCAATCTGCGCGTTGTCGTGGGGGTCATCACCTCCAAGTTCGCAGCGCTGGAGCCGAAGGACCAGATCAAGAAGCGCATCGAGGAAGCGGCGAAATACATGCCGCTTGATCAGATGTGCCTCTCGGCGCAATGCGGTTTTGCCAGCCACACCGGCGGCAATCTCATCACCGAGGACGAGCAATGGGCCAAGCTGCGGCATGTGGTGGAGATCGCCGGCGAAGTGTGGCCTGGCGAGGCCTAGTCAACAAAAGCCCCGGAGGATTCTCCGGGGCTTTTTTTTAATCTCATACCAACGGCGGTTTCGATTGACCCCTGGGTCAATGAGGAATCCGGCGCGTCATCGCACCGGTATCAATCGCCCAGATCAGGGTCGTGCGGGCGGAATCCACCTTGCACCATGTGGCCGAAGTGGCCGACCGGCTCTTC
>CAMDKB010000055.1 GCA_945901195.1 Rhizobium sp. Q54 | reverse complement strand
GAGGGCAACAGGATCGGCGTGATGTTCCTGGGCATGACGAGTTTGCTGGTGGAATGCCAGGCGGCGCGATCCATGACGAGCACGGCATGCGCGCCGGGCGCGACATGGCGGGCGATTTCGTCGACATGCGCCTGCATGGCCTCGGTGTTGACCCAGGGCGAGGCGATCGCGGCGCCCTTCCCGAGCGCCGGACAAATCGCGCCGAACAGATAGCCGTTCTCGTAGCGTTGGTCGGCGGGCTGGCGTGGCCGCGTTCCCTTGCGCGCTCATTGATGAACGACGCCATTCTTCTGGCCTATGCGGGCTTCGTCACAAAACCACAGTTCGATGGGCGTGGTTGCCGGCACGCCTTCGAGATGCGCCTCCAGCGCGTTCTGGAAATTATTTTTTAAAAGCCGCGATGATCTCCGCGTTCTGGGCGGGATGGCGTGGCCGCGGACTGATATGGGAGAAGCCGAGCCGTTTCAGAAGCGTTCCGATATAGCGCTCGCAAAAATCAACGCCGAAGCGTTCCTTCACCACACGCTTGAGATCAACGCGTCGCCAGCGAACGACGCCGTCTTTTTCGCGGTCGGGACCCGCCTCGACGATGGCGGCCAGTTCCGCCAGACGCTCGGCCGAAAGCCGGGGCTCGACGCCGCCGGCGTGAATGTCGCGCAGGCCGTCGGGCCCCTGTTCATTGAAGCGATGCACCCAATCGCGCAGGGTCTGGCGATCCATGCCCCCGATGCGCGCGGCGTCCGTCCGGTTCATGCCGTCGAGCACGGCCGCCAGCGACAGCAATCGTCGGCTCTGGTTGTTGTCCCTGGTCCGCTTGGCCAGCCCACGAAGCTCGGCAGCGGAATAATAGGTTCGCAATTTCAAGGCTGAAGGCATGGCGCGACTCTCCTCGCGCCGAAAGAATCAGAATTTTCGTGTCGGGGGAATCCCCATGAGTCAGGACGTCATGCCGTTGGTATGATGTCCGTCCGTCGAACAAGTTTAGTCCGCCGCCAATCGGGCGGTAAACCCGAAAAAGAAAGAAACGCACATGCGCAAGATTTTACCGGCTTCTGCTGCAGCGATCACGCTCTCCACCGGCGCTTTTGCAGCCGATCTCCCCGGCCGCGCTCCCGCCATTGCCCCGGCCCCTATATTTGTGGCCATGAACTGGACCGGCTTCTATGTCGGTGCGCAGGTTGGTGCCATTCAGGGCAAAGATAACGCGCAATTGAACGTTCTCGGCGTTCCGGTCGCCGGCGCTGCGGCGTCGTTCAACGACACCGCGATCATCGGCGGTTTACACGCTGGCTATAACTGGCAGTTCAACTCGCTGGTCGTTGGCCTTGAACTCGACGGCAATATTTCCGGTCTCAGCAAGACGGTAAACAGGCTTGGTCTGTTTCCATTTGCGGCGGGTGACAGTGTACGCGCCAGTTCAAGCTTCGAAGGTGCCCTGGTCGGCCGTGTCGGCGTCGCCTTCGACAACGCCCTACTGTACGTACTCGGCGGCGCGTCCATGGCCGATTTCAATGTCCGCTACAACCTGCCATTTACGGTTGGTGTTACCCAGTCGAACAATAACACCCGCTTCGGCTGGACGGTCGGTGCCGGCATTGCCTACAAGTTCGCTCCGAATTGGTCCGGCCGGGTTGAATATCGCTACGCCAACTACGGCTCGGAAACACATGCTTTCGTTGCCGTGCCCGCATTGTCGGTCCGCCACAAGGTTGAAACGCACCGCGTGATGTTTGGCCTCAGCTATCATTTCGGCAGCCCGGCCGGCGCGGTTGTTGCCAAGTACTGAAAATTTCCAGCTCAGGCTGGAACTGCTTTCTGAAAAGTCCGGCCTAGTGCCGGGCTTTTTTGTTGCCTGCATCACTCTCCCGTGGCAATCCGGCGTTATGACAGAAAACATTCCGGGCGCGCCCGCCCCCTCAATTTCCTTCGTTTCGCTCGGCTGCCCCAAGGCGCTGGTTGATTCCGAGCGGATCATCACGCGGCTGCGCGCAGAAGGCTACGAGATCACCCGCAGCCATACCGGCGCCGATGCCGTCATCGTCAACACCTGCGGATTTCTCGATTCGGCCAAGGCCGAATCACTTGAGGCCATCGGCGCGGCACTGAAGGAAAACGGCAAGGTCATCGTCACAGGCTGCATGGGCGCTGAGCCCGAAGCCATTACGGCACGATACCCAAATCTTCTCTCCATCAGCGGCCCCCAAGCCTATGACAGCGTCATGGACGCGGTCCACAGAGCTGTACCGCCCGCCCATGACCCCTTCCTCGACCTGGTGCCGGAACAGGGCATCAAGCTTACCCCCCGGCACTATGCCTATTTGAAGATCTCCGAGGGCTGCAACAATACGTGCAGCTTCTGCATCATCCCCAAATTACGCGGCAAACTGGCCTCACGGCCCGCTGGCGAAGTTCTGCGCGAAGCTGAAAAACTGGTGAAGGCTGGCGTCAAAGAATTGCTGGTCATTTCGCAGGATACATCAGCCTATGGAATCGATCTGCGGTACGCCGAGAGCCAGTGGCAGGACAAGACCATACGCACACGGTTCCTCGATCTCTCCCGGGAATTGGGCTCGCTCGGCGCTTGGGTGCGGCTTCACTACGTCTATCCCTATCCCCACGTCGATGAAGTTATCGAACTCATGGCGGAGGGCACAGTCCTGCCCTATCTCGACATCCCCTTCCAGCACGCGAGCCCCGCCGTGCTGAAATCCATGAAGCGCCCGGCCGATCACGAAAAGACCCTGGAGAGAATCGCCAAATGGCGCTCGATCTGTCCAGACCTAACCCTGCGCTCCACGTTTATCGTCGGCTTTCCCGGCGAAACCGAGGACGATTTCGAATTTCTGCTGGACTGGATGCGCGAGGCCAGAATCGAACGTGCCGGCGCCTTCAAATATGAGCCTGTTGCGGGCGCAACTTCGGAAAATCTGGGACTTCCGATTGTGCCGGACGAGGTGAAAGAGCGCCGATACAAGCGCCTGATGGAAACCCAGCAGGAAATCAGCACACGCATCCTGCGCAACAAGATCGGCAAACGGCTGCAGGTGATCATTGACGAACCCGGCACGACAGTCGCCAAGGGCCGTTCGAAAGCCGACGCACCAGAAATCGACGGCGCTGTTTATGTCGCCTCTCGCCGTCCGCTTAGGGCTGGTGATATCGTAAGCGTCAAAATTGAGCGCGCAGACGCCTATGATCTGCATGGAACAGCCGGATAACGCTCTCTGATCGAGGGTTTCTCATGAATTGCAAGCCGTTGAAATTCGCCCTGTCCGCAATCTTCTTGCTGGGGGGCCTGCCGCTTGCGGCGAAAACCCGTGCGCCCGGTGCGGTCGCCTCCGTCTTGCCGGACAGCATGTTCGGCTCATGGGCCCTCGACCAGAACGATTGCAGCGACGCAGAGAGTGAAAGCCGACTGCATTTGACCTCAAAGGCCATTGAATTCGTCGACAACAAGCTGAACATCCAACGCGTACGCGAAACCAAAAGTGGTTGGTGGCGCATTGATGGGCTTAGCCAGGAAAAGAGCAAGTCGAGGCGGCGGCCGGCGACTGTCGAACTTCGCCAAACCGGAGCCGACCGCCTGAGCCTGCGGAGCGGCCCTGAAAAACCCGAGGAATTCATCCGCTGCAAACCCGTGCAATTGCAGGGATAACACCACCTGCGCGGTCGCACTTGCCATAGCGATGAGCGCGGCTTCCTCGCTTTGCTATTTCCTTCCTGCCTCAAATAGCCAGCAATAAGCCCGGCCGAGTCGAACTGTACTCGTGGCCGGGCCTCTGAAGGTGGTGACGAATCGTCGAGGGCGGGAGGAGCCCTCTCTCGTCACCCTCAGAATGTAACAGGTTTGGATTCGCAATTGGTTGCTTCCGCGCAACAACCAATCCGAAATCCCCGCCGGCTCAACGCTAAGGTTCCATCCCTGTGCAATTCATCCCGCTGAGGATGGCGTCTAAACAATATCAGGGGATTATGATGGTTGCGCCCGTCGTGGCACGGCTCGCAAGGGCTTCGTGGGCCTTGATCACATCCGCCAGAGCAAATCGCTGGTTGATGGGAATCTTGACCTTTCCAGACGCCACGACGCGGAACAGATCCTTTGCCATCTTGTCAAAGAGCTTCCGATCGGCAGCGAATGTGAAGAGCGTCGGCCGGGTCGCAAAGAGTGACCCCTTGGTCGACAGGATGCCGATGTTGAAGGCGTCAATCGGCCCCGACGCCGAGCCAAAGGACGCGAACAGTCCGAAGGGCCGCAAGCAATCAAGCGAGCCCGGGAAGGTCGCCTTGCCGACACCATCATAAACGACATCGCATTTCTTGCCCTTGGTGATCTCGTTGACCCTGGCGGCGAAGTCCTCCCTGGAATAATCGATCACATGTTTTGCGCCCGCCTTTTTTGCGATGGCGCATTTCTCGGGAGACCCTGCTGTGCCAATGACGTGCGCGCCCAGCGCCTTGCCCCACTGGCACAGCAAAAGACCGACACCGCCGGCGGCCGCATGAACGAGAATAGTATCGCCCTTCTTCACCTTGTGCGTCTGGCGCAGCAGATATTGCGCTGTCAGTCCCTTCAGCATCATGGCTGCGCCCTGCTCATAGCTGATTGTCTTGGGGAGTTTGACCAGCGTTTTCACGTCGATCAGGCGTTCCTCGCAATAACTGCCGATGGCCGAACAATAAGCGACGCGATCCCCGACCTTGAAGTCCTTCACACCCTTGCCAACCGCCACAATATCGCCAGCGCCTTCATTGCCGGGCGTAAACGGCAGAGACTGCGGATACATGCCCTGACGGAAATAGATATCGATATAGTTCAACCCGATAGCGCGATGCCGCAGTTTCACCTGTCCCGGCCCGGGATGGCCGACTTCGACATCTTCGATTTTCATCACGTCTGCGCCGCCAGTCGCGTGAATACGTACCGATCTGCTCATCCTTCACCCCTGCCTTTGTCTTGAGGCCAGAACGCCAGCCTGAAATGCATGATGCTCTGGAAACACTGTCATATTCAAGCTCGTCCTTCCTGATTTTGCGCCCCGCGCAACGTCAACGGCAGCAGAAGAAAGTAACACGCAGTCGCAATCAATCCCGCGCGGGCATAGGCAGGCCCACTGAGATTATCGTTGATCACCAGCGCTGCGCAAACACACCACACCGCTCCCACAGCGTTGGTCAGCACACGCCACTTTTGCACCCGCATAGGATGGACAAAATAAACCGGCATGAACATCAGCAGAGTGAACACGAGAAGAAGAACACATATGATCCAGCCAGGCAGCGGGAACGCCAGAACGTAGATCGCAACTACATTCCAGATAGCCGGAAATCCGCGAAACCAGTGATCGGCGGTCTTCATGCGTTTATTGGCAAAGTAGAGGGCCGAGGCTGTTGTCAAAATCAGCAATGTGACGCTACCCGGCACAGGCAGTAACAGACCCGACTGCCAAAGCGCCACGACGGGAACGATAACATAGGTCAGAAAATCCACGACAAGATCGAGCAACTCACCGTCGAACCGGGACGCGTGTTCCTTCACATGCGCCATGCGCGCCAGTGTTCCATCAATACCATCGACAAACAGCGCCAGTGCGAGCCAGCCGAACATGGCCGGAAAATCCCTCGCCACAGCTCTCTCGAGCGCCAATAGCCCCAGCGCAGCCCCGGAGGCTGTGAAGATATGAACCGCCAGCGCAGCGGCTGTCTTGAATTGGCTCTTGCCACCACGTTCCTGCATTCACAGCCTCCAGGAAACAATTGATCCAAAGCAACGCGCGTCAGATGATCTCATGATGTTCTGATCGACATCGACGACTTCAAAAGGCGACATGATGTTACGCACTCTTATCGCACAAATGGCCACGACAGTTCTGTTACTGCTTTGCGGCGTTTCCGGCGGGCAGGCCGGTCCGATGCAGGATTTCGAACGCGAGGTGCGTATGGCCTATGCTGATTATCGCATTGCGCTTTTCCGAACAAACACGAATGACAAAGCTGCGAGCGCAGCCGCAATCGATGCCATGGCCACAAAATGGCAGACCCTGGCTGTCAGGTGGATACCGGCGCCGCCGCCTCAATATGGCGAAGATCGCTTGTTCAAAACTACCCTGGAAAGTGTGGCGAATATTCTCGTGACAGCAGGCGAGCAGACCGCCGCAGCACAGCTTGGAGCGGCCCATGAAACCCTCGAAAAATTCGGGATGAACTTGCCGCCCTGCGCCGCCGGAATGGAGTCAGGATTTTTTCCGACCGGATGAACGCCTTTCATGAACAGATGGAAAAAATTCTTCTGGGCCAATACGACGGCTTCAATGCACGCGGCGTTGCCAATATGCGCGATGACGCAGCCGTGCTCGCTTATCTCATTGAAGACATCGCAGCGAACCCGCCAGCCGACAAAGACGCGACCTACGAAACTGCGTTCGCTTTGGTTCGCAGGAGTGTTGAGGATTTGCGCGAGGCCATTCGCTCGGGTGATATGCCCGCAATCAAGGCAGCGCTGAAAACGCTTAAGCCCCCCTTACGCCCGCATGTTCCTGAACTATGGATAGGCACGAGATTGCTTTTTGTGCATTCAAGACTACAGAATTGACTAAATTTAGAGCAAATACTCAGGCAAATAATTATCACCACTCAAGCGGAGTTCAGAAAATCACGGATATTTCGTGTTTGGGTTGCACAATCATCAGATCCGGCTCGAATTGAGGGATTTTTTGTTCGAAATTTAGGCTTTGGCTAATTGGCATGCGTGTTGCTTCATTTGCACACAACGTCCAATACCGGAGCCCTCATGACAATGTTTGGCAATCCCTTCAACCGCAATGTAAAACTCGGCCGCGGCTGCCCATGCGGTCTTCACGCCAGCCAGGACGAGCATGCGCGAAGCTTTCGCGCTGAAGCCACTCAGGCCGCCGGCAATTCAGTTGAGTCAAACTATCAGCGGATCGTCGAAGCTTCGGTCATGCGCGCCATGTTTCCGCAGGACGCCCAACGCCGCGCCTTCTTGAGCGCCGTGGGGGCTTCCACAGCAGCCGCAGCGATTTCAACATTTTTCCCTATTGGAACTGCAACGGAAGTTTTCGCGCAGGCCGGTAAACTGGAAAAGCCGGACCTGAAAGTCGGCTTCATCCCGATTACCTGCGCCACACCCATCATCATGGCAGAGCCCATGGGGTTTTATAAGAAACACGGACTCAATGTCGAAGTAAACAAGGCTGCGGGCTGGGCTGTCATTCGCGACAAGACCCTCAACAAGGAATACGACGCGGCGCATATGCTCTCGCCCATGCCGTTAGCGATAACCTTGGGTATCGGCTCAAATCCTATCCCCTATACAATGCCGGCTGTTGAAAACATAAACGGACAGGCCATTACACTGGCCATGAAACACAAGGACAGGCGCGATCCAAAACAATGGAAGGGCATGAAATTCGCGGTGCCATTCGACTATTCGATGCATAATTATCTGCTGCGATATTATCTCGCGGAAGCAGGAATTGACCCCGACAAGGATGTCCAGATTCGCTCCGTGCCGCCACCTGATATGGTTGCAAACCTTCGCGCGGACAACATTGACGGTTTTCTTGCGCCCGATCCCGTCAACCAGCGCGCCGTATATGATGGTGTCGGATTTATCCACATGCTCTCCAAGGAGATATGGGATCGTCATCCATGCTGCGCCTTTGCAGCTTCGCGCGAATTCGTGACTTCGGCACCCAACACATATGCTGCACTTCTAAAGGCCATCATTGAAGCGACGGCCTATGCTTCAAAGCAGGAAAACCGGAAGGAAATTGCCGCTGCGATTTCTCCCGCAAACTATCTCAACCAGCCGCTGACTGTCGTGGAACAAGTTCTGACCGGCACTTTCGCTGATGGACTTGGCGGGATCCAGCGTGTGCCGGACCGCGTTGATTTCGATCCCTTCCCGTATGAATCTTTCGCGGTATGGATTTTGACCCAGATGAAACGCTGGGGACAGATCAAGGGCGATATCGACTACAAGAATGTTGCGCGTCAGGTCTTTCTGGCTACCGACACGACGAAACTGATGAAGGAGATGGGTATGACTGCGCCCGCTTCAACATCCAAGACATTCGTCGTGATGGGAAAGACCTTCGATCCGGATCAGGCAGACGCTTATGTGAAGAGCTTCGCCATCCGCCGTGATAACTGACGCGAAATCGTGAGTTTCAAATGTTCACTTCGTTGAATGCGCGAGCGCTGGCCGTTTCGTTTTGCATTTTTGTTGCCTTCCTGCTTGCGTGGCATCTTGCGACGCAAGCGGCTGTGCCCGTGCAAAAAATGGATCCCGAATATGCAAAGCTTATGGGCCTGACGGCCACCAAGGGAACCTCCGCCATGCCTGGCCCGCTCGATGTAGCGGCCAAGATATGGGAGCATCTGAAATCTCCGTTTTATGATCGCGGCCCGAACGACAAGGGGATAGGCATCCAGCTCGCCTATTCCATCGCCCGGGTGATGGCCGGATATCTCATCGCTGTCATGGTGGCATTGCCGCTGGGCTTCCTCATCGGAATGTCGCCCATGATGAGCAAGGCGTTGGATCCGTTCATCCAGATCATGAAGCCGGTATCGCCACTCGCCTGGATGCCGTTGGCTCTTTACACCATCAAGGACTCGTCTATCTCATCGATATTCGTCATTTTCATCTGTTCCGTCTGGCCAATGTTGATCAACACGGCCTTCGGCGTTGCCAGCGTTCGCAAAGAGTGGATCAACGTCGCGCGCACACTGGAAGTGCGTCCGCTGCGAAAGGCCTTCACGATAATTCTGCCCGCTGCGGCGCCAACCATATTCACGGGGATGCGGATTTCCATAGGGATAGCCTGGCTCGTGATTGTCGCTGCTGAAATGCTCGTTGGCGGCACTGGCATTGGCTATTTCGTCTGGAACGAATGGAACAATCTTTCCATATCCAATGTCATCGTATCGATACTCGTCATCGGCGTGGTGGGAATGATCCTTGACCAGATCCTCGCCTTTTTTGCCCGCAAAGTCACATACCCGGAATGATGCAAGTGAGCGAAACCTTATCCAGTATCCAGCACGACGAGCGCTTCATATCCATTGAAGGCATCGCACGACATTATCCCGCGCCTGATGGCGGAAAGACCACGATCTTCGAAAATGTATGGTTCTCGGTAAAGCGCGGTGAGTTCTGTTGCGTGATCGGTCATTCCGGTTGCGGCAAGACGACAGTGCTCAACATGCTCGCGGGACTGGAATTGCCCGACGAAGGCGTCAATATCGTCGATGGAAAAGCCATAGAAGGCCCTTCGCTGGATCGCGCGGTCATCTTTCAGAGCCACGCCCTGCTGCCCTGGCGCACAGTGCTCGGCAATGTCGCGTATGCCGTTGCTTCCCGCTGGCCTTCCTGGAAGCGCGAAGCGATCAACGATCACGCGCGCAAATATATCAAGCTTGTCGGACTTTCCGGCAGCGAGCTCAAGCGTCCTTCCGAACTGTCGGGCGGCATGAAGCAACGTGTCGGCATTGCCCGCGCGCTCTCCATCGAACCCAAGATGATGCTGATGGACGAGCCCTTCTCCGCACTCGATGCCCTGACTCGCGGCTCGCTGCAGGATGAAGTGCGCAGAATTTGCCTCGACACCGGCCAGTCCACCTTCATGATTACCCATGACGTGGACGAAGCCATCTACCTCGCCGACAAAATCGTACTGATGACCAATGGCCCCGGCGCCATGGTGGCCGAAATTGTCGACAACCCCTTGCCGCGCAATCGTGACCGCATCAATCTGCACAAACTTCCTGATTATTACGCGGTGAGAAATCACCTCATCGATTTTCTCGTGACGGGATCCAAAGTCTTTCGCGACAACATCCCAGCCGGTTACGATCCACGGCGGCCGCCGCTTGTGCGCCCTGCTGCCCCCACCCCCGCTTCACCGAGCGACCGCAAAGCCGCCTGATAGCTGCCACCCCTTTGGAAAAACTTGAAGGAGCATTTCATGATACGCGAAGAACTCACCGAAAAAATTCTCGACATCAAACGCGAGAAGGGCTGGACCTGGGATTATATCTGCAAGGAAATTGGCCCTCTCTCGCCTGTGCTCGTTGTTGGCGCGCTGCTGGGTCAGATGAAGCTGGTCAAGCCGCTCGCGGCCAACGCCGCCAAACTGTTTGGCCTCAGCGCGACCGAAGAAAAAATGCTCAATGAAGTGCCGATGCGCGGCACAAATATGCCGCCGACAGATCCGTTGATCTATCGGTTTTATGAGCTGGTCATGATCAATGGCCCGGCCTGGAAGGCGCTCATCGAAGAAGAATTTGGCGATGGCATCATGTCCGCCATCGACTTCGACTTCAATATGGAACGCTTGCCTCATGCCAATGGCGACCGGGTCAAGATCACCATGTCAGGCAAATTCCTGCCCTTCCGATACTATGGCGCCGGCCAGGGGGTACAGGAACTCGGTTACAAGGAAGCCTGACGGGCGCGCCCATCTGCCCTCTCGTCTCCGGTTCTGCCCTGCCCTATTATGTCAGTCATGGAAAACGTGACTGACATTATGGTTTCAGGTGCTGGCCTTGCCGGCTTGAGCGCCGCTCTGGCGCTGGCCCAGACCGGACGGAACGTCACGCTGGCAGGCTTGCTCGACACACGGCCGGGCACGCGCACTGTCGCCCTGCTCGATGGCTCCATGCGCTTTTATGAGGCGCTCGACCTTCGTGCAGCGATTGAGGCTCAGGGCGCTCCCCTGCGCGTCATGCGCATCGTCGACGATACAGGTTCCCTCTTTCGCGGCAGCCCCTGTGAATTCGAAGCTGGAGAAATCGGGTTTGATGCCTTCGGCTGGAATATAGAAAATGGCCTGCTGCTGGATATCCTGGCGAAGGCTGCGCGCGCCGATTCACGTATCGAAATCAGGGACAGCCTCACAAGATCCTATGAATTCGGGGCAGAGTGCGTAACGGCCGCCTTGAGTGACGGGTCGCGCATTTCATCGCGACTGCTGGTAGCTTGCGATGGCGTCAGATCGCTGGCGCGGGAAACCGCAGGTATCAAAGGACAAAGCTGGAGCTACCCGCAAACAGCCCTGACAGCGATCATGGCTCATGGCCTCTCCCATCGCGATGTCTCAACTGAATTTCACACGCGCGAAGGGCCTTGCACCTTTGTGCCGCTGCCGCGCGCTCCAGACGGCAGCTTCCGGTCCAGTCTCGTTTGGGTGATGCACCCGCGCGAGGCGCGCAGGCGCAGCGCACTTGAAGCACAAGCCCTCGTTGAGGATATGGCACGCGCTTCCCATCACATACTCGGCAAGCTGACACTGGAGCGTGGCCCCGCCTTTGTACCAATGGAAGGATTGCAGGTCCGCGCTTTCTCGGCTCAGCGCCTTGCGCTGGCGGGTGATGCTGCCCATGCCTTTCCACCGATTGGCGCGCAGGGACTCAACCTTGGCCTGCGCGACGTCGCCCATTTGCGCGATTGCGTGTCGGAAGGACATGGCGGTGATCCCGGTTCGCCCGATGTGCTGAACGCATACGCGCGCCGGCGCCAGGGCGACGTTGCGTCCCGCACGTTCGGCGTCGATCTCATGAACCGCTCGTTGCTGACTCACATATTGCCGGTTGATCTTGCCCGCGGCCTTGGCCTGCAGGCGCTGCGCTCGATAGGGCCGTTGCGCCGGCTGGCGATGCGGGAAGGCATTATGCCAGCCCGTAATGCGCCTTCAATGATGCGACAGCACCCAGCCAGTCAGTTCATCGAGCGATAAGAAATGCCGGAAGCCGTGATGAAATAAAGCAATGCCGTTACCGTCACGACGGACACGATCGTGCCAATCAAAATGATTCCTGACGCACGCTGCACATAGACGCCATATTGGTTTGCCATCACAAACACGTTGAGCGCCGGTGGCAATGCCGCCATCAGCACCGCCGTATAAATCCAGACTGGATCGAAGTTTCCAAACGAGGTCAGACAGAACCACACGACCAGCGGATGCACGATCAGCTTCAGAAACAGCAGCAAGGGCATTTCCGGGCTGATGTCCTTCAGGGGCCGCAGAGCAACGGTCACACCCATGACAAACAGCGCGCAGGGCGCAGCGGCCCCTTGCAGGATTGTGAGCATCTTTGCGACCGCCACAGGTGGCTGAAAGTGCAGCGCTGCAGCCAGAACACCTGCCGCTGTGGCGATATTGAAGGGATGCGTCAACACGCGCTTGAGGATCAACCCCGCGGTCGTTGCAAACTTCGCCTTCTGCGCACCTGCAAACGCCATCATCACGGGAACGATGGTGAAGAAAAATGTCGAATCAAAAACGAAGATCAACGCCGTTGGCACGACCGAGGCAGGACCGAACGTCGCCAGGGTAAGCCCCGGACCCATATACCCGACGTTGGAATATCCACCGGCTACGCCTTGTATTGTCGCATCTTCAATTTTACCTGACGAAAACAGCCCGATCACGAACGCATAGCCAAAGGCCATGGCCGTGCAGGCCGTAGTGATGAGAACGAACCGCCAGTTCGCCAGTTCAGCTACAGGCGTGACATGCACAAGATTGAAAAACAGAGCTGGCAAAGCCACGTAGATGATGAAGGCGTTCATCCAGGCGAGCCCGGCTTCCGGCAATTCAATCAGTTTGCCGCAGACATAGCCGAGCAGGATCAGCCCAAAAAAAGGCAGCGCCAACGCCAGCACCTCGTTGAGCCCGGGCGCGAGTGCGCCCAATCCCATCAGCCCGGCAAATCCCGCAACGGGCAAAACGAGCGGCTTGAGCCGGTGCAGCACGGGCAATTCCCCCAAAACAACATCATCCTCGACATCAGGCGAGCGATATGAGCGCACTCCCCCTGTGTCAACGTGCCAGCACCTGCGCGCTTGACCCCTGCGCTCCAGCCATGGACACTCCACACAAGACCGCAACAGGCGGCACCCAGGGCCTCGAGGCACGGCAGTATTGAGGAAACGGCATGAATCCCCACGTTCAAATCGAAGCGGCCGCCAACCCCGGCATCAAGAACGGCGCACAATTTCTGGCAAGTCTGCGCGACGGCCGCGAAGTCTGGTACAAGGGCAAGCGTGTGGAGGATGTGACGGCCTTTCCGGCCTTTCAGGGCGTATTGAAGACCCTGGCCAGACTTTACGACAAGCAGGCAACGCCTGAATTCATTGACCTGATGACCTATGATACGGGCGAAGGCTATCGCGCCTCCAAATCGTACCTCTTGCCAACCACCCGCGAGAAACTGACCGAACGGCGCAAAAACCACGAGATATGGGGGGCCGATACATTTGGCCAGATGGGTCGCAATCCCGATTTCTGCGGCGGCATCACTGTCGGCCTGATGGAGGTCCGTGGAGACCTGGCCAAACTTGATCCCGTTTTCGCCACCAATATCGAGAATTATCTCAAACACTGCCAGCGCAATGATCTCTGCCTGACGCACGGCCTGCACGATCCCAATATGGACAAGACTCTGCGCCCCAAACAGGATCCTGATCGGTGCGTGCGCATCATCCGTAAAACAGACGAAGGCTATATCGTGCGCGGTGCACGCTATGCGACGCTTGGGCCATTCGCCAACGAAATCCTGGTTTACCCCTCCTTCATGCTGGCCGATGACGAAGATGAATTCGCCATCTGGTTCGCGTTGCCAATGAACACGCCGGGCATTCGCACTGTCTGCCGCGATTCCTATGCTGCTGGCCGCAACGAAGACGATTTTCCGCTTTCAACACGATTTGACGAACAGGACGCGCTCGTCATCTTCGATGACGTGCTGGTCCCCTTTGCTCGCGTGTTTCTTGCCGGCCATGCAAAGGAAGCCGTACGCATCTACCGCGCCGGTCTCATGCGCTGGGCAGGTTATGGCAGCGCCGTTCACGTCATGAAGCGTTACGATCTCTTCGTTGGTGTTGGTCACTTGCTGGCAACGACGGGAGGCTCCGCCAACCGGCCACGGGTACAGGAAGAGCTCGGCGAACTTGTGACCCTCGCCGACACCCACGCGCAATTGTTCCATGCGGCGGAATCGGCTGCAACGCAGAGCAAAAATGGCTACTGGGGTCCCGGCGGCCATATGACCAATCGTGTGCTCGCCATCATGATTTCCGAGCGCATGGTGTCACTGATCCAGCACCTCGGGACAGGGGCCATGATTTTCAACAATTCCTCGGAAGATTTTGACGTGGAGGAATTGCGGCCCATGCTGGAGCTCTATGGCCGCGGGCACGAGACCAATGCCCGGGACCGCCAGCGCCTGGTGCGGCTCGCCTTTGAACTCACCAGCGACGCTTTCGGCTCGCGCCAGCAGATGTACGAGCGACTGCATTCGGGCGATCCCTACGTCTGGACTGCCAACGCCTGGCGCACCTTTGACAAGAATGAAGGCGTCGAAACCGTCAACAGACTACTCGGCACACATTTCAAGGCATGAATTCAATG
>CAMDKB010000054.1 GCA_945901195.1 Rhizobium sp. Q54 | reverse complement strand
CGCCTGAACCAGCGCGATCAGCTCTTCCCGGGACGGAACGTCTGGCGATTCAGCGACCATCCGATGCTTGAATCGGAAACCGGTTCATAGGTCCAGGAAAATCGGATAAAAATCACGGTGGCAGGAAGGAACCTGGGCAGTTACAATTTTCCTAACTCGCACCATTTAATGGACTTTTCCCGGTCATTCGATTGCTATAGATATTGATTTGCATGACTCGCAGGATCCTAACCATTCGCTCAGTTGCCGCCGTTTTTACAACGGCTACCGGTTTATTGGCCGGGCAGTCAGTCGCGCTTGCAGCAGACCCCTTTGGCGCCCTGTCAGCACCGGTCGTGTCCCAGCCCCGTCTTTTCGAAATACGGCTTGGCGTTTATTCACATGACCCGTTTTCACCCGAAAAAGGCAGCGCAGACATAAATGCCGAGTTGCTATATGACGCTTTTCCGCGTGATCGCAGTTCGCTCTGGGGAGCCTTGGTCCCCCGCCTCCATGCAGGTGGCACATTCGGTTTTGCCGGAAAGACCAGTCAGGCCTATGCCGGGTTAACCTGGACCTGGGATATCACCCAAAAGTTTTTTGTCGAGGCGGGCTTCGGCGGCGCTGTCCACAACGGCAAGACAACGCTTGTTGCACCCGTTGGGTTTAACGCCATGGGCTGCGGCTGGGGTTTCCATGAACAAGGCACACTTGGGTATCGGTTGTCGACTGCGTGGAGCATCATGGCTACGGTCGAGCACACGTCGAATGCCGGACTTTGTAAGCAAAACCGCGGCCTGACGAATGTTGGCCTGCGGCTTGGTTATACTTTCTGACGGATTTTCCGGTTTCAGAGAGCCGCTATATGGGCGAACGCGGAAACCACCCCTTCATAAACTGGCCTTTTGAACGGTATGATCAAGTCGGGCATGTTCGCCAGTTTCTCCCAGCGCCACGCATCGAATTCTGCCTTGTGACCGCCCACGGGGCTTAGGATATTGATTTCAGACTCTTCGCCTTCAAACCTGAACGCAAACCATTTCTGCCGCTGCCCGCGATAACGTCCGCGCCATGCTTCTTGTGCGATGTCGTCTGGCAATTCGTATGTGAGCCATCCCGGCGCTTCTGCGAGCAGGGACACTGTTGTCACGCTGGTTTCTTCCTGCAATTCGCGAAATGCGGCTTTAAGTGGATCCTCGTCCTTGTCAATTCCACCTTGAGGCATTTGCCATTCATGGCCCGGAGCCACGTGTTCTCGTAGCGCCTTGTTGGCGCGGCGGCCAGTGAAAACCAGTCCAGCCCGATTAAAAAGAGCTACGCCTACGCAAGGCCTGTAGTCTGAAATTTTCATGGTTGTACTCGAGGTTACGGACGGCTTTGCGCCTTCGCACAAATGGGAGGTTCACTGACCCGGTGAAACCTTGATGCGGGCAGCAATAGGACGTGTATTTCGCACGGCCAATGCACTCACCGGAACAAGCGCAATCCCGCGCCGTTCGAGCCGGGCGGCAAAGCCGCCGATCCGGTCGACGACTTCGGGCAATCCCGTCGCTACTCCAAGTGCCGATCCCTTTTCGCGTGCCACCGTTTCCAGTTGCAAGAGGGCTTTTTCTATGGCTTGCCCGCTCCGATCACTATCCAGAATGACATCGGCCAGAATGTAGGGAGTGGCCGAGGCTGTGGCGATTTTTGTAGCCTGACTTTGTGCTGCCGAACTGTCATCCAGTATGAACAGCCCTCGCGCGCCTATCTCTTCGATGACCGGCGTTAACGCATTTGCATCTGCGAGAAACTTCGCACCAAGAAATGTCGAGACGCCGACATAGCCGGGGAACCGACTCAAGAACCAGTGCAAATTGTCTTTCGCCACGGCTCTTTCCTGGTTGGTACGCAGCATATGTGGCACGTCGCCGTCACTAGCCAAATCATAAGGCTCCATCGGCATCTGAAGAATGACTTCGTAGCCCTTGTCTCGCGCAGATTCGACCTGAGTTGTAAGCCCACTTCCATAAGGCGCAAATGCCAGCGTGACTTCGCGAGGCAGCTTGTCCATTGCGTGCGCCGTTGCTTTCTGGCTCAGGCCCATGCCACTGATCATGAGCGCGATACGCGGCGCATTGGCTGGCAATTTTGCTGAGGTCGAGACTGGACGCGAATAGACATCCCTCGCCTTGCGGCCACCTGGCCCAATCCTAGGCAAAGAACCATGTGGGCCTTTTTCGACCAATTGCCGGTCCGGCGCTGGCGTCAGGCTGATGCCGGGAGCTGCTGGCACCGTGATGATCAGCGCGCCAGGAATATCCCCGCCGCCCTGACGCGTAACGCGCACCCCGCTGGAGGATTCCACATCCGCAGCGCTCGCCCTGGGGTTGCCTGCAGCGGTCTGCCCGATTGATCCAGTGGGATTAGCGTCGACGGATTGAATGGCCTTCGCTTGAACGACCTGCTCCAATTGCTCTACTTTGGCCACAACCATCGGCCGGCCGCCCAGACCGTCGTCATTGATCCATATAAGCGCAGCGGCGCCTGCGCCCAAGGTGCAAGCCAGCGTTGCGGCGATGGCAGGCACCGAAGCCTTGCGAGGTGTCGCTTCCGGCGCCCGCCGGCCGGGAATACCCAGGGGTGTTGTCAGATCGTCGTTGGACATCTGCGACATGCGCGCCTTGAAGTGAGACTCCCCCTGACCGGATGAACGGAAAATCGGGAAGTGCTTTGGGGGCAGACCCGCAAGAAATTTGCGAGGCGAACGCATTCACTCTGGACGCTATCGAAACACTCGACCCAACGGACGCAACGCTTCAAAAAGCAATACTGGCTGGACAAACGCGGTTTCATGGCGAACCCGGCGGAATTAACCGCCGGGATTGCGCCAAAGCCGTTATTGCGCGGGAGCCTTTTCAATCTCCTTGACGCCAGCATCCTTCGCAGGAGCGGTTGCAGTCGCCCGCTTCTTGAAGTCAGCAACAGTCTTGACGCCGTAAATTATATCCCGGGCCGCAGCGACCTGCTTGTCTTCCTTACGGTTTGGCGGCACGTAGGCTTGCGAGCCGTTGCCTTCGTCTTCGCCATTCTTGAGGTGACCTTTCAGAGCAGCTTCACCCTTGGTTGAATCCTGACCCTTAATGGCGTCGGGAACCTCGTGAATGATCTCGATATCTGGCTCAATACCCTTGGCCTGAATAGACCGGCCCGACGGCGTGTAATACCGCGCAGTGGTCAAACGCAATGCGCCGTTTTCACGTCCCAGCGGCAGAATGGTCTGCACCGATCCCTTGCCGAAGCTGCGCGTGCCAATGATGGTCGCGCGCTTGTGATCCTGCAGAGCCCCGGCCACAATTTCAGACGCCGACGCCGAGCCGCCATTGATCAGCACCACAACCTTCTTGCCACGGGCAAGATCGCCCTGCGCTTTGGCGTTGAAACGGTTCGTTTCGTCGGCATTGCGTCCCCGCGTCGAAACGATTTCGCCGCGATCAAGAAAGGCATTGGAGACTGCGACCGACTGGTCGAGCAAACCGCCGGGATTGTTACGCAGATCGATGATGTAGCCCTTCAGTTTGCTGCCGGGCAGATCAGCGCTGAATTTTTCGATGGCTTTCTTCAGGCCATCGTAGGTCTGCTCGTTGAACTGAGTCAGACGGACGTAGCCGATATCCTCATTTTCCACTTCTGAACGCACGGCCCGGATCTGAATACGATCACGGGTGATCTTCATATCGATCTTCTGTTTGTTCTCACCGCGGACGAGCGTCAGATTGATGGAGGAACCAATCTGCCCGCGCATTTTGTCGACGGCCTGATTAAGCGTGAGTTCCTGGGTTTTTTCGCCGTCGATATGCGTAATCAGATCGCCAGCCATCACGCCAGCTCGCGCGGCAGGTGTCTCGTCGATAGGGGCCACCACCTTGACGATGCCGTCCTGCTGAGTGACTTCGATGCCCAGACCGCCGAACTCGCCGCGAGTCTGCACCTGCATGTCGGTAAATGATTTGGAGTTCATATAGCTCGAATGTGGATCAAGGCTTGTCAGCATGCCGTTGATTGCAGATTCGATCAGTTTCTTTTCGTCGGGCTTATCGACATAATCAGACCGCACCTTTTCCAGCACATCCCCGAAAAGGTTCAGCAATTTGTATGTCTGCGAACCAGAAGAACCCTGAGCGATCGCACCGCCGGCAAACAGGCCAGATTGCGCAACAAACGTTGCCGACAAGGCGCCCATAGCAACGCCTGCAGCCAGAAGAGAAACCTTGCGCATTATCCGCGAACCTTTTCCTGCTCCGGTTTGACCCACCAGGGTGCCGGATCGATTGCCGTACCGTCCTTGCGAAACTCTACGTAGAGAATAGGCTGCTTTGCGCCAATTGCTATAGCCGTTGCAGTCCTTGTGGAACCATCGCCCATCTGAGCCACCGGCTCACCCACCTGGACGAATTGTCCAACTTCTACATTGATACGCTCCATACCTGCCAGCACTATATAGTATCCGTTTCCGGCATTCACGATTAAAAGTTGTCCATATGTCCGGTAGGGCCCCGCATAAGATACCCAACCGTCGCACGGAGAAGACACGACCGCTTTGGCCTGACTCGCAAGCGACAATCCACGTTCGACCCCGCCAAAATTATCTTTCTCGCCGAAGTTTTTGGCCAGTTCCCCGGAAATTGGCAATGACAATAGACCTTTAGCGTCAGAAAAAGCAATCTCCGGAGCCGTACGAGACTTGTTGCCGAACGGCGATTTCAAACCATCGCGTGGCAATGCGGCGGTTTTCTGACGGTCTTCGTCAGCCCGGCGCGCCGCCTCCGCGCCGCGCCGGGCTGAGCCAACGTCCCGTTCCATGCCGGCGATCAAATCTCTGAGGCTGGTTGCCTGCCGGGCGAGTTCGGCAGCCCGGAGCCGCTCCGCGTCAATCGCTTTTTCGACATCGAACATCGCTTTTTGCCGGGCGTCCACCAGCGCGGCCAGACGTACGCGTTCAAGGCCGAGGCCTTCGACCTCCCTGGCGAGCGCGTCGCGCTCTGCGGACACCCTGTTGCGCACCGCACCCAATTCTGCGAGATCAGAGAGCAAAACTGCGGTCTCTGCGCGCAATTCTGGCACGACGGCTCCCATGAGCATGGCGGTGCGAATCGCCTTCATGATGTCACCGGGCGATATCAGCAAAGCGGGCGGCGGCTTGCGCCCCATCCGCTGAAGGCCAGTCAGTATGGAAGAAATAATCTCTCGGCGGGATTCCAGCGAGGCGCGAATCGAGGCTTCGGTCTTGAGGCTTTCGGACAATTTGCGTTCTAGCGCAGCAATATTTGATTCGGCTTTCTGGACGTTTCCGGTGGTCTGGATCAGCGCCGCATTCAGCCGGGCCCGATCATTTCGCATGGATTCCAGCTCCGCCTCGATCTGGCGGCGTTGCTGTTCAGAAGCCTGAATCGTTTCCTGCACGCCTCGCAATTCAAACTGGCGCGCATCAATGTCTTCCTTTTTCTTCCCCCCCTCCAACACGGGGGCTTCAACTGGCTTTGTCTGGGCATAAGCACCGGGCGACGGTGACCAAAAAACCAGGCCTGCAAAGGCCGTCAGAACAGCGAACGCCGAACCGTGTCCATTTCCATTTCTGCGTTGGGTATCGCGCCGCATCTGGCCCTTTCGAGAATCGCCCGGAGCATAAGCCCTGAAAATATGGCTGCAACCGGACGCTGGCCGAAAACGGCCGCGCCGATGACAGTATTTACACCAATGGCGGATATATGAATCTCGAATGTGATAATCTGCGGAAACAAGCGGAAGGTATGATTATATTCCATGCGTTTCTGGATGTCCGATCAAAACTGGCCAACTACCGTGATTTAATCGAAATATTCCGCGAGCATGACCTTTCGTGAAATCGCCCAAACGGGATCCTTTGAAGGGTCGCTGGGTCTGCGCCATGATGTGGACCATTATATCGAACGGGTTTATCTGATGGGCCGGATAGAAGCAGACGCCGAGGCACGAGCGACCTATTTCCTGCTTCCGCCTGGCGACTATGACAGTAACGAAAATTACTATGGGCGGATCGTTTCAGGCGTTGTCGAGCACAACCCGGAGAAGTTTGCCCTCGCGCTGGAACTGGTTGGCATGGGCTACGAAATCGCGCTGCATAACGACTTCCTGCAATTGTCGATCCGTACCGGCCGGTCAATCAGCGAATTGATAAAGGCTGAAATTGATTGGTTTGCGGAGAACGGTATTCAAATCTCTGGCTCGGCGTCCCATGGAAGCAGTTTTGCCGCACGCAACAAGATATCCAATTACGAGATTTTTTCTGAATGCGTGCGAGCACAAAATGCAGGTCGCAGCATTCCCGCCGGCAAGCGGCAATTTCCGCTCAACAGTATATCGATGAAGGACCTTGGCCTGGTGTACGAGGCCTATTTCATCGGGAAATCCTTTTACGTCAGCGATTCCGGCGGCGCCGTTACGTGGCCGCGCATCAACGCGGCGGGCGTTGAAGAAACTTTTCATGCCGAACAGGTCGACTGCCGGGCCATGGCAGACGATTTTAACCGCTCCCCCCACAAAGGGGAGCAGGCCCTCTTCCATGCCGATCACTGGCAATTTTCGGAGACCCAGCCCGGGAATGAAGGTTCTATTGATCGGCTACATTCGGCCCGGCGTATGGCCCATTCCCACGGCTGGCGACCCCCAAGAGCACGACCCGCTACGTTGCCCATGGGCTATCTGGAGAGTCTTCTCGGCTCCCCTTCGGCAAACCCTCGCATCCCGCTTGCACCATTTCGGCGACATCGAAATTGACCGCCCCCGCGAGGGGGAAGATCCCCGCGCGCGCTGCGCGCGAGAATATGCGGCTTAGGCAGAAAGCCTTGCGGAAGGACGTCGCAATGCCTCCCAAATCCATGTCTTTGTCCAATTCAATGCTGATTCAGAGCCCGGAGCAGTAGAAGAAGTTCTGGAATTGCAGCGGCGACTTGGTCTGCCTTATTCATTGCTCACATTTGCACGCTGGACCAGCCCTTCGGCTGGCCGCGAAGAAACCTATCCGCTCGACTGGACGGCGATTGCAGAAAATGTCGAGCAGAATATCGCCAGCGTTGGCTATCTCCACAACGGGCTTCACATGGCGCGTGGGGTTTTGCTGCAGGCGGCCAGCGACATGGATGCTGACATCGCCATGCTCAGATCGCTGGGATGCGACATGCGCGTATTTCAGCCCTGGAGCAGCAATATGCCGTCCAGCGAGTTGGTTCATGCTGTCCATGTTGATTGGTGGCAAATGACGAAAGAGCAACCACTCTGGAGCTACAATCGATTTGGCCATTCGTTCGATTCCACTTTTTCGGATGCTTCACTTGCCAATCCAGTATCCGCGACCAGCGAACTCGATCCTGTTAACTGGTGTGTCGACAAGCTCAAACACGGCCAGCGCTATCTTCTCATGCTCCATCCCCACCTCTATGAAGCGAACTGGGAAAAACCGGAGCTTGTTACAGGGCCGTACTGGTATCAGAAAATATGCAAGGCACGCTCAATCGCCGGGTGGAACAGGCTGACGTCGCGCGTGCGCAAGATTTAGCCGGCTGATAATGCTTGATGTCGTTTTCAGGAGAGCGCTTTGCGGACAGAAGCGATAATACGATCCTGCACGGCTTCCTCAAGGTAGGGATGCATGGGCAGGCTTACGACTTCCCCTACAATCCTTTCACTCACCGGCAATCGGTTACCCGCCACCGGATAATGCGAATAGGCAGTCTGTTGATGCAAGGGTTTGGGATAATAAATGGCAGTGGGAATCCCCGCTTCCGCCAATTGATCGCGGAATGAAGCGCGCCGCCCTGCATCCACACGTAACGTATATTGTGCCCACACTGACTGCGTGTTCGCAGTGCGTGCGGGAATGATCGCGACATCTGCCAAGGCCGAATCGTAGCGGCGGGCGACGCGCTCGCGCGCCAGGATCTCGTCGGGAAACAGCTTCAGTTTCTCGATGAGAACTGCAGCCTGAATCGTATCAAGCCGTCCGTTCATGCCAATACGTACGTTCTCATATTTGTCTTCGCCCTGGCCGTGCACACGGATGGATTTCATGATTTCGGCAAGATCGTCATCGTCTGTAAAGACGGCGCCACCGTCGCCATAACACCCCAGCGGCTTGGCAGGAAAGAAACTCGTCGCCGTTGCAAGTCCAATGGTTCCGACCTTGCGGCCATGATATGTCGCGCCGAAACTCTGCGCGGAATCAGACAAAAGAAACATCTTCTCGCGAGCGCAAATCTGCTCGATCGCCTCATATCCGGCCGGCTGGCCAAAGAGATCAACGCTGATCAACGCGGTTGGCTTCAGGCCAAGTTCGCGGGCGGTTGTGATCGCAGCTTCAACGCTCGCGGGGTCAAGATTGAAGGTATCATCAAACACATCGGCAAAAATTGGTGTTGCGCCCACCCACGCGATAATTTCGGCTGTCGCGGCAAATGTGAAGCTGGGACAAATGACGGCGTCGCCAACCTTCAGACCCTTGGCCATCAACACCAGCGCCAGGGCATCTGTGCCGTTGGCGCAGGAGATGGCGTGTTTTGCGCCGCAAAAATTCGATAAAGCCGATTCCAGCCAGTATACTTCCGGCCCCATGATATAGGCACCGTGATCGACAACCTGCAGAATGGCGCGCTCAACCGCTGCGCCAAGCCGGCGGCGTTGGGCCGCCAGATCTATAAACGGTATTTTCTCGCTGGACATCTTCATGGGCTGCCGTGATCTCTCTATTTCGCCGCGGATAGTTCAAGTCTTCCATCACCGGTTTCACGGTAGGTTTCACCTGTGCGCGCATAGCATCCGATATCATGCCATCTTGAATCACGGCACAAAACACCGCGATAGTGCAATTATGACTCACTCACTTTAGATAGTGGGTACTAGACACCGGTCACATGCGCAAATACGAATTGACCAGGGGTTGGCTTGCCCGTCTCCCGACGGCCACTTGTTTGAAATGGACGCGACCTTGAGCTTCAGGCGATCAAAAGATGAGTTGTTCGAAATGAGAGTGACTGGCTCAAGGCCCCGGAAATTGCCCTCTAACATGACAGCAAAGCTGGCAGCTCTGCTGCTGGTCTGTTCGCCTCTCGCGCCTGCGCAGGCACAGGATTATTTTGCCGGCAAGACAATCGATTTTCTGGTCGGCTCTGATCCTGCCGGTGGATATGACACTTATGCCAGGGTGATTGGACGGCATATCCCGCGCTACATACCGGGTACACCGATCATCACAGTCAAAAATCAACCTGGCGCGGGGAGTGCGCGAACTGCGGGGATCATTGCCCGTATCGCGCCAAAGGATGGGACGAATGTCGGCATCATCTTTCCCGGCGTGGTAGTCGGTCCGCTTCTGGACACCAAGCAGAAATGGCAGTTTGACCCTTCACAATTTGTCTATCTGGGTAGCGCCGATAGTGGCACTCGCGTCTGCCTCACGTCAGCAAATTCGAAGATCAAGTCTTTCGACGACGCGCGCGCCAACAAGACAATTCTGGGCGCCAGCGCGCAGGGTGGTTCAACGCGGGACTATGCTTATATGCTCAACCACACCGCAGGTTCCCGCTTTGAAGTGGTCAGCGGCTACAAGGGCTCGGCAGACATATTGCTGGCGGTCGAACGCGGTGAGGTCGACGGCATGTGCGGTTTGGATTTCTCCAGCCTGAAATCGCAGCGCGGCTCCTGGATCACGGAAAACAAGGTCAACATTATTCTGCAAACAGCCATTGATGGCGAGCCGGATCTTGATCGCATGGGCGTGCCGATCGTTTGGAAATATGTGTCTGATGAGCAGGACAAACGGGCTGTGGAACTCATCGTCAGTCAGCAGATTTTCGGTCGCCCGTTCATTTTACCACCGGGTTCTACCCCCGAGGCTGTGAGTATTCTGCGTGATGCCTTCACCAAAGCACTGGCGGACAAGGATTTACTTGCCGATGCGGTGAAGTCCCGGATCGACATACAGCCCTCGAGTGGCGACAAGGTGCAGACTTTGGTGCAGAAGCTCTACAAATTGCCTCAAGAAACGCTTGATAGAGCCCAGCGCATTATTCAGCCGTAAGCGTTCGAGATTTTTGGCGCGCCGATGTGACTGGTGTTGTTGCTTCCACAATGACAGCCCCTTGATTGAAAGTAAGTCCATGCCACTTTCGCCACGCCCGCTCTTGGGGCCAGTCTCAACGATTACTTCGCTGCAAAGCTTTCCGGCTGGCATTGCACTGGCGGGACTTGCGGCGCTGACATTATGGACCGGGCAAACACAATCGCTGCGGCAGGCCTGCCTCATGTTGACCGGCGCGGCGCTTGGGCTCACTCTTTATCATGCGTCGTTTGGCTTCACGGCGGCGTTTCGCGTGCTGATTGCCGATGGACGCAGCGCTGGCTTGCGCGCCCAGATGGTGATGCTTGCGCTCGCCTGCATCCTGTTCTTTCCGGCTCTTTCAGCCGGCTCGCTGTTTGGCCAGCCGGTGGGTGGCTTTGTTGCGCCCGCAGGTGTTTCGGTAATCGCAGGCGCATTCGTGTTCGGGATCGGCATGCAATTAGGGGGCGGTTGCGGTTCGGGCACATTGTTCACCGTGGGTGGCGGCAATGTGCGAATGGTCATCACGCTGATATTTTTTATTATCGGCTGTGTAATCGGGCTTGAACATCTGCCCTTTTTTGAAGGACTCCCGAGCCTGCCACTCATTTCGCTGGTGGAAAGCTGGGGCTGGATCCCGGCGCTCTCGCTCAATCTGGCTGTTTTCGCCCTTGTCTATGTTTTATCGGCAGCGCTGGAAAAACGCCGCCACGGGCAAATCGAACCATTGCGCCCGACAAGGCGCAGCCAGGGGCTGACGTCCATACTTCTCAGCGGACCGTGGCCATTAATAGCAGGCGCTATCGCCCTCGCGCTCCTCAATTTCCTCACTCTTTATCTTGCGGGCCGCCCTTGGGGGATCACTTCGGCGTTTGCCCTGTGGGGCGCCAAGGCTCTTGCTGCGGCGGGCTTTGACTTGAGCCACTGGCAGTCCTGGGCGGATGCTGGCCAACAAGCTGCGCTCAAGGAAAGCATTCTGGCCGACACGACCTCTGTGATGGACTTCGGCCTGATGCTTGGCGCGTTGGCGGCCTCCAGTTTCGCCGGAAAATTCCGGCCGGGCTGGCATATCCCCCCGATTCAAATCCTGTCTGCCGCCATTGGCGGGTTGATGATGGGCTATGGCGCGCGGCTGTCTTATGGCTGCAACATCGGAGCCTTCTTCAGCGGTATAGCTTCAGGCAGCCTGCACGGCTGGCTATGGATCGTCTGCGCCATGGCTGGCAACTGGATTGGCGTGTGGCTAAGGCCCGCTTTCGGCATGAGCGTGGAGCGGACCCGCTCAGCATCCAGCAGGTGAATTCTTAAGATAAGTGTTAGGTTTTGCAACAACTTGAACAAAGCGACGAGCTAACTGTTGCAGTCCTGCCACGCCTGTAATTAACCGTCATTCTTGGACCAGTTTCGTTGCGTCTACGCATTGCGCTAGAGGGGTAAATAAGGCCAAAATAGATCATGCTCTGCGAGTCGCTTCGCGCAGGCGCCTAATTCAGCTCGCCCGAGGTCTTAAATGTTCCGCAAAACAGCAATCCTGGCAGCCGTCCTTTCGGGCGTGTCTGTTCAAGTCAGTTCGACGACGGCATTCGCACAGGATGCGGCCTCGTTCTTCTCCGCAGCGTTCAATCAACTGGGCGCGGTATCAAATGTTGACGGTCGCCCGCAGCAGAGCGCCGTCCCACGCGAAACAGTTACTTACAGCGCCCGCTTTGCCCCCGGCACTATCGTGATCTCGACCAAAGAGCGCCGCCTGTATTACGTCCTCGGTAACGGGCAAGCGGTTCGTTACGGTGTCGGCGTCGGCCGTCCCGGTTTTACCTGGGGTGGCACGAAAGCCATTACCCGCAAGGCTGAATGGCCAGGCTGGACCCCTCCTCCGCAGATGTTGAAGCGCCGTCCCGATCTTCCGCGCCACATGAAAGGTGGACCGGATAACCCCCTCGGCGCTCGTGCAATGTACCTCGGCTCATCGCTGTATCGGATCCACGGTTCAAATGAGCCCTGGACCATTGGGCAGGCTGTCTCGTCTGGCTGCATCCGTATGACCAATGACGATGTGACCGATCTTTACGCACGCGTGAGGGTTGGCACAAACGTGGTCGTTCAAAACTGACGATCTGCTTTTTTAAAATTCACGCATCTGAAAAGGCCAGGATTTCCTGGCCTTTTTGGCGTTCTGGGGAACGCGTGCCGCGGGTTTACTGAACAGTCTTGGAAAGCGCTATATTTGTCCGTATATAGAGGGCAGGCTTAGCGCAGGATAAATGATGATGCCGGGTGGATCCGAATTGCTGATGGAACGGCCTCTGATCGATCAATTCGGTCGTAAAATCAGCTATATACGCGTATCGGTGACCGACCGCTGCGATTTTCGCTGTGTCTATTGCATGTCTGAGGACATGACTTTTCTTCCTAAACGCGACTTGCTGTCACTTGAGGAACTGGACCGGCTTTGCTCGGTATTTGTGGCGCGCGGGACGCGCAAGATCCGGATCACCGGCGGCGAGCCGCTTGTGCGGCGGAATATCATGACGCTGTTTGCTTCGCTTTCCCGGCACCTTGAAACCGGTGCACTGGAAGAAGTCACGGTCACCACCAACGGCTCCCAACTCGCGCGCTACGCGAGGGATCTCTACGCTCATGGTGTGCGGCGCATCAACGTTTCAATGGACACGCTCGACCCCGTGAAATTCCGCGAGGTGACCCGCTGGGGGGATTTGTCCACTGTGCTGAAGGGCATCGACGCGGCGCAGGATGCCGGGCTTGCGATCAAGATCAACGCCGTGGCGCTCAAGGGCATGAATGAGGATGAAATCCCCTCTATGATCCGTTGGGCCCACGGGCGCGGCATGGACATGACTTTCATTGAGGTCATGCCGCTGGGCGAAATCGAAACACAACGCGCAGATCAATATTTGCCGCTCACTCAGGTGCAGGCGCGACTATCGGATGAGTTCACCGTGCAGTCGAGCGATTATCAGACCGGTGGGCCTGCCCGTTATGTGACCTTGAAGGAGACGGGCGGGCGCGTAGGCTTCATAACGCCGCTGAGCCATAATTTTTGCGAGAGCTGCAATCGCGTGCGCATCACGTGTACCGGGACGCTCTACATGTGCCTCGGGCAGGAAGATGCTGCCGACCTGCGCGGCCCGCTGCGCGCCTCACAAAGCAACGACCTCATCAACCAATGTCTGGACCAGGCCATCCTGAGAAAGCCCAAGGGACATGATTTCGTCATAGACCGCACAACTAGTCGTCCGGCCGTTGGTCGCCATATGAGTGTTACCGGGGGGTAAAGATTAAGCAGAGATTGCTGTCCCATTATCACACAAGCGACGGTAAAATAACAATATTTATATCACTGTTGTCCGGCAATTTTAGCTGAGGCATGATATAAGGCACTGATAGAGAACAAAAAAATAGATTTTAAGGGTGTTGCCGACTTGAACTTCGATTTGAGAGACTGGGGTTTTCCGCCCCGGAGATTCTCAATGTACACCGGCAAACAAGTTTTCGCGCAGCTAATGGATTTTCTGCCGCTGCACACGTTTCGGCGTTGCGTTACGCGATATCCATCGAGCTATCCAACCAAAACGTTTTCGCATCTCGATCAGTTTCTTTGCATGTCGTTCGCGCAACTGACGTTTCGGGAGAGTTTGCGCGACATCGAAGTTTGTTTGCGCGCGCAGGACGCCAAACTCTATCATCTGGGCATTCGCGGACACGTCGCGCGTAGCAATCTTGCCGACGCAAACGAGAAGCGCGACTGGCGCATTTATCGCGATTTTGCCAACGCGCTAATCGTCGAAGCCCGGCTGCTCTATGGGGGAGATGCTTTCGGCGTCGATCTCGATAACACTGTTTACGCTCTCGACACGACAACCATCGACCTGTCGCTTAAATTGTTCCCGTGGGCGCATTTTCGCACTGCCAAAGCCGCCGTTAAGATACACACGCAGGTCGACCTGCGCGGCAATATCCCTTCATTTATCCTTGTTTCCGAAGGCAAAATGCATGAAGTGAACGTACTTGATATCATCACGCCGGAGCCTGGCAGCTTCACGATCATGGATCGCGGCTTCCTCGATTTTCGGCGATTGTATCGCTTGACGCAGGCCGGCGCTTTCTTCGTCATTCGGCCCAAAAGCAACACACTGTTCCGCCGCGTTTACTCACGCGCCATCGACAAGACAACGGGCTTGCGCTGCGATCAAACCGTTCGGCTCGCCGGCGTAAAATCGCCCCACGACTATCCGCAATATCTACGTTACATCGGGTTTTACGACGAACCAAACGACAAGCGCCTCGGCTTCTTCACCAACAATTTCGAACTTCCAGCCTTGACCATCGCGCAGCTTTACAAATGCCGTTGGCAAGTCGAGCTGTTCTTCAAATG
>CAMDKB010000053.1 GCA_945901195.1 Rhizobium sp. Q54 | reverse complement strand
AACGCTGCATCGTTACGTGCTACTTTACAACCAGCAGCTTCCGCAATCAGCCTTGGGCAGCAAGACACCCTTGCAGGCCATGAAGGACTGGCATAGCCTGAAGCCGGAGTTGTTCAGAAAACAGCCATATCACCTACCGGGATGTGACAAGTAAGCCCACTTGCGCACCCTCCCGCAGTCTATAAAGTAACGGACATCCTATATGATCCGCGCTACCGAATACGAACAATTTCGCGCGGCAAACGGGGGATGGCAATGCTACTGACGGGCAAGGAAAAGCTCGAGCGCATGCGCGACGGGCGCATCGTATATCTGGGTGCAGAGCGCGTCGATGATGTAACGACGCATCCCGCATTCCGCAACGCCGCCCATACAGTTGCCGAACTCTACGATTACAAGTCTGATCCGGCCCGTCGCGCAGAACTCGCCTTCAAAGAAGATGGCGAATGGTTCAGTCTTTACTGGAAACAATGCCGTACGCGAGAGGAACTTGCCCTGCGCATGCGGGCCTTGCGTAAACTGGCTGATGTAACCTTCGGCATGTTCGGACGTTCGCCGGATCATGTGGCAGGCATGGTCACAGGCCTTTCGATGAAACCATCCGTTCTCGATGCGCTGCATCCCGGCTTTGGCGACAATCTCACGCGCTTCTATAAACACGCTCGAAAGAACGATCTCTATCTCTGCTTTGCAACCAGTCCGCCGTCGGGCGTGCGCAGCACCGAGCTTTTTCCCGGCCAGCAGCGCGACGATCCGTGCCTGCGAGTCGTCGCGGAGGACGATCAAGGCGTGACATTGTCTGGCATGAAGATGCTGGCGACGGGCGCAGTGTTCGCGGACGAAGTCTGGATAGGCAATCTCACGCCCATAGATGAAAAGCACAAGGCTGAAAGCATCACTTGCGCTCTGCCCTTCAATACAAAAGGCGTTTCCCTGTGGTCGCGGCGCGCCTATGAAAGCACCGTCGAGCACGAACTTGATTATCCACTTAGCTATCGCCTTGATGAAGGTGATTGCATGCTCGTGTGCGATAGCGTGAAAGTGCCATGGGAACGCGTCTTTTTACACAATGACGGCATCTGGTCCCGTCGCATGTATATCGAAACGCCGGCCAATTGCTATGCAAACAGCCAGAGCAATATCCGCTTCTGGGCCAAGATGAGCCTCATCGCCGGTTTGGCCAGCAAGATTTGTGAAGCCAACGGTATCGACAAGATCCCCGCCGTACGTGAATTGCTTGGCCGCCTGGCCGCATTGGAAGCCACCATCGGCGGCATGGTTCATGGTCAGATCGAAGGCTGGGAAGCCTGGCCTGAAGGCTTCGCCACTCCCAACCGAAGATTCATGTATGCGTCGTTGAACTGGTGTCAGGAACATCATACGGAGATTATCGACATCCTGCGCACGCTTCTCGGCGGCCTGCCCATGCAGATGCCTGCCAGCATCGATATCTTCAAAGATCCCGAGCTGAAAAGTAGATTTGAACGCTGGTGGGGCACGGCCAATCTGGAAGCCTTGCCACGCATGAAGTTATACAAACTGGCCTGGGATCTCGTCGGCTCCGAATTTGCTGGCCGTCATCAGATCTATGAAAAGTTTTATGCTGGCAATTCCATTGTCGTGCGTAACCAAAGCGATCGCGAAGCCCCGTGGAATGAATTTCACGGAACGGTCGAGCGCCTGCTTGATCGCGTCACGGCGCCGGATTTCAAATAAGAGGAGCGGGAATGTCAGGAACAACAATCGCAGTGACCCCGACAATCAGGAAGCTTGCCAGCGGCGCACCCTCGTCAACGATCTTCATCGGCAACAGTTTTTTTTATTACAATAACGGTATTCACTCGCTGATTACAAAGTTTTTAGGCGCTGTCGATCCCAGCTTCCAATACCGCAGCGCAATGGCGACGATCAGCGGTTCGGGCCTCGATTGGCATGACGTCGAATCCTATTTTCGTCCCAATGCCGTGGGCCGTTACTCGTTCGATGCCGACAATAATGTTGTCTTCAACAATCTGACAAAGCTGTTTGATGTCGCAATCATAATGGATTCTAGTCAAGGCCCCGTGCATCCGGTGCTCGCTCCTGTATTCGATGAATATATCGGCAGGAATGCGGCTACGATCCGCAAGCATGGCGCCGAACCAGTGTTTTTCATGTCCTGGGCCTATGCCGACAAACCCGAGATGACAGCGCCACTGGCCGAACGTTACACAGAAGCCGGCAACAGGCTCAATGCGCTGGTTATTCCTGCAGGGCTGGCATTTGCGCGATCCATTGCAGCGCGTCCCGCACTCAATCTCTATGTGGATGACAAGCGCCATCCCAGCCTGCCGGGAACCTATCTGGCTGCATGCACCACCTATGCCTGCCTGTTCGGAAAATCACCTGTAGGCATAAACTGGCTTGCAGGACTCGATTCAGACACAGCGCATTTCCTGCAAACAATTGCGATCGAAACAGTGCAGGGCTATTTCAGCAAAGCTTGAACTTATACCTTGGCTGCTTCCGGCGAAGCATCATGCGGAATTCTTGGCGAGGCCTTGCAATCCCTCGCGATAACTGGGGAAGGCAAGCTGTACGCCCAGATCCTCGCGCATGGCGCGATTGGATATTCTTTTGTTTTCGCCATAAAAGCTGCGCGCCATCGGCGACAGATCTGCCGTTTCAAACGGCATTTCCGGCGGCGGCGGCAGACCAGACAATGCGGCTGCATAGGTAACGACATCCTGCGGCGGCGAGGGTTCATTATCGGCAATATTCCAGATGTGGACCCCGGTCGGTAACGAACTTGCGAGACAAGCTTGAATGGCCCGGCCAATATCCTCCACATGAATGCGATTGAAAACCTGATCTTTCTTGATAATTCGGCGCGCCTTGCCAGCGCGCAAATTCTCGATCGCGTTGCGCCCTGGCCCGTAAATTCCTGCAAGACGCAGAATATGCAGATCGCATCCACGCTTTCGTGCAAAAGCCTGCCACTCGTTTTCCGCATCAATCCTGCGTTTCGAGCGTTCACTGACCGGATTCAACTCTGCGGTCTCGTCAATCCATAACCCCTGATGATCGCCGTAAACTCCGACTGTTGAAAGATAGATCACGCGCTGAAGACGCGTCATTGACTGCAATACCGAATTAAACGCGCCCAGAACGGGATCGCCTTGACCATCCGGAGGAATACTCACAATCACTGCATCGCATTGCAACAAGGCCGCGCCTGCAGCCGGATCGCAACTTTCTGCTGAGAAGACAAATGCCTTTATACCCAAAGGCTCCAGGGCTTCGCACTTTTCCGTGTGGCGCACAGTGCCGGAGATGCCGCTAAAATCTTCGTGAAATATGTGCACGAAATGCAAGGCCGAATAGCCGAGGCCAAAGATGAAAACTTTCATCCCTGACCGCCCGCTTGCAGCTCGTTCTCATTCTCAAGGTTCCATTCGCTCATGACGTCAGAATCGCTTTCTGCGGGAGAATGCCGGGTTTTGAGTTGCATAAATTGCGTTGTCTCAGCCAGTTGCCGCAACGCCCACACCGCCATCGCACGGACAAGCGGTGAGGAATGATGGAGTCTTTCGACAACCAACGGCAACAATTCAACATCGCCCGAATTGCCGATCGCGATGAGAACATTGCGCAAGAAGCGATCAAGTCCAATCCTTTTGACAGGTGAACCTGAAAACAAGGCGCGAAACGCCGACTCGTCGAGCTGGCAAAGCAGTGCAAGACCCGGCTGCTTTAGATCCTCGCGCGCGATCAATCTGGCTTCACGCGCATCTTGCGCAAACTTGTTCCATGGACAAACTGCAAGACAATCATCACAGCCGTAAATACGATTGCCCATGAGGGGACGCAGTTTGCGCGCGATATGCCCCTTATGTTCAATCGTCAGATAGGAAATGCAGCGCCGCGCGTCGAGCTTGTAAGGCCCCTCGAACGCACGCGTCGGACATATATCAAGGCAGGCGCGGCAAACGCCGCAATGATCGCTTTCGCCCACATCCGGTTCGATGTCGAGCGTTGTGAAAATCGAGCCGAGGAACAACCATGATCCGAATTCGCGCGAAACAAGATTGGTGTGCTTGCCCTGCCAGCCCAGGCCCGCAGCCGCCGCGAGCGGCTTTTCCATAACGGGCGCCGTATCGGCGAACACTTTGACTTGTCCATCTGCAGCGCGGCCTTCTTTCAACAGCCACTGGGCCAGATGTTTCAGCCGCCCCTTGATCACATCATGATAATCGCGATGGCGTGCATAAACGGAAATCGTCGCGTTGCTCTTGTCGTCCAGTGACGCCAGCGGATCGCCTTCCGGTCCATAATTCATGCCCAGCATGACGATGGATCGCACATCGCTCCATAGAACCTGCGGATCGGCGCGGCGCGCCTGCGTCTCAGCCATCCAGGCCATATCGCCATGCGCGCCACTCTCGATCCATTGCGAGAGCGCCACGCCAGCCTGCGGGATTGCGTCAGGCCGAACGATGCGGCATGCATCGAATCCAAGCTCATGGGCTTGAACGGCCAGAGCTGACTTGAACGCTGCTTTGTTCAGAAATCCAGATCCGCGTAAACCGGCGCCGGGTTCATCCCCAACACCCGGTCCCCGAGCAACCCGCGGAAGGACGGACGGGACTTCACCCGCACGTACCAGTTCTTCGCGTTCTCGTTTTCCGCCCATGGCACATCGCCCAGATAATCGGCGCAGGAAAGATGCGCCGCCGCTGCCAAGTCTGCATAGCTCATTTCATCCCCTGCAAGCCAGTTCCTCTTGGCCGCCAGCCAACCGATATAGTTGAGATGTGAGCGAATGTTGGCGCGCGCAGCCCGCACAGCGTCCATGTCAGGCCCGCCACCGCCCTCGTGAGGCCCCAGGAACCGGCGGGTGATTTTCTCATGCACGAGCCACGTGCTGACTTCAGCAAAGAATTTTGTATTGAACCAGTCCATCAACCGGCGCACCTCGGCGCGTTCCACGGGATTATCAGGCATCAGGCGAACCGAACCGGAAGCTGCGTAAACCTCGTGAAGATATTCAGCGGCGGGCCCTGCGCCCGAAACAACGATATCTGGCTCGTCCAGCAGAACAGGTGTGGCGCCTGCAGGATTCAGAGCCAGAAAATCCGGCCGGCGCTCCTGTACCTTTTCTTCCACGAGATCAGCCTCGATACCATACTCACTCAGCGCGAGGCGGATGAATCGCGAATGCGGACACATGGGATGATACAGAAGAATTGTCATGGGCTCTTCAAGTGGCTTTCCGCCTGCCACGGCAAATGTCAGTAGATCGCTCCGGGCGCTCCGTATAAACACGGAATCATTCACCGGCAAGCGATTCGCCGGAAACGCCAGACAGGATCGTGTTCCGGAATGTGCGGCCGGGCAATACGGTTAACGATTTATGAATCAGGCACGCGATGGCGGATGCGCCCATGTTTATCATTGATGCAGTCAAAGCTCTAGTTCTTGGGATAGTAGAGGGGTTTACCGAATTCCTGCCCGTTTCCTCGACGGGGCATCTACTGCTTCTTGGCCATTTTCTTGGCTTCGAATCCAAGGGCAAGACGTTTGAGGTGCTTGTTCAATTGGGCGCCATTCTTGCGATCCTCATGGTCTATTTCTGGAAACTGATCGCCATCGCGACAGCGTTGCCCAGAGACCGCAAGACGCAGATGTTTGTCGTTGGTTTGCTGGTGGCGTTTCTACCCGCCATGGTGATCGGCGGACTTACCGGCTCCTATATCAAGTCAGTTTTGTTCGATCCGCGCATCGTCTGCACGACGCTGATTGCCGGTGGCTTGATTCTTCTGGCCGTCGACGAGATGCAATTGGAAACACGCTACACGGACATCATGGAGTATCCACTGCCGATGTGTCTGAAGATTGGTCTGTTTCAATGCCTGGCTATGGTGCCCGGCGTCTCCCGCTCCGGCGCAACCATCGTCGGCTCCATGTTCCTGGGCGCAGACAAGCGCTCAGCTGCGGAATTTTCATTCTTCCTGGCGATGCCAACAATGGCCGGCGCTTTCGCTTATGATCTGTTGAAAAATTACAAGATCCTCGCGTTCAATGATGTTGCGCTGATCGTCATCGGATTTATTGCGGCGTTCTTCTCAGCCTTGTTAGTTGTGCGCGGTTTCCTGCAATTCGTTTCAAACCACGGGTTCAAATGGTTCGCCTGGTGGCGCATTGGCGTGGGTATTTTGGGATGGGCCGGCATTCTGTTTTTGAAGCCGGTCGTGTCCTGACACACATCAAATGCGCTTGTCGCCGGAGGTACAGAGCTCGGCAAGCACACATTTCTCACATTCCGGTTTGACTGCCTTGCAGATGTAGCGGCCATGCAGAATGAGCCAGTGGTGAGCGTGACGGCGAAATTCCTTCGGCACGCATTTCTCTAGTCCGAGTTCCACTTCCAGCGGCGTCTTTCCCGGGGCGATGCGCAACCTGTTTGCCAGACGGAACAGGTGAGTATCGACTGCGAAGGTTTCCTCTCCAAAAGCAATGTTGAGAACAACATTTGCTGTCTTTCGCCCCACACCGGGCAATTTTTCGAGCTCCTCCCGGCTGCGGGGAATTTCGCCCCCGGAATTGGCGAGCAGTTGTTCCGACAGGGCGATCACGTTTTTGGCTTTGGTGCGATATAGGCCAATGGACTTGATATAGTCGCGGACCTTATCCTCGCCGAGCGCCAGCATTTTTTGAGGCGTATCGGCCACCGCGAACAACGGGCCTGTTGCCTTGTTGACCCCGGTATCGGTCGTTTGTGCCGACAATACAACGGCTACCAGCAAGGTGTATTGATTGACATAGTCAAGCTCACCCTTGGGTTCGGGGTTAGCATCGTGCAGCCGCTGAAAAATCACGCGTATGCCAACCGCGTCCAGAGCCTTGGCTTTACCTTTGACAGCTCGCGCAGCCTGCAAAGCCTTTGGCAGCGAACGCTTGCCTGCGGCGAGCTCTTTTGCGGGCTTGCGGGCGCGGCGTTTCAATGCGGCTCCCAGTGACTTTTTCGCGGGCGTTTTTATCGGCATGATTGCCTATACTAACCTCTTTAGAGCGAGGCGCTAACACAATGCCCGAAAATGATCCGTACCACGCACAGATATTTGCCGCGCGGCTGACACCGGACCGTTCGTTGAACAGACGAAACTTCCAGCTTCTGCTGATCGTGTTTGCAGCCACCGCGTTTTTCACAGCGATGCCGTTCCTCATCCTTGGGGCCTGGCCGGTCGCCGGTTTCATGGGACTGGACGTTCTGATTTTCTGGATGGCTTTCCGGGCAAACTTTCGCGATGCGCGGGCTTATGAAGTCGTGTCTGTTTCTCCCGCTGAACTGGCCATCGCCAAGGTTTCCGCCAAAGGGGCGCGTGCCGAGTGGCGATTCAACCCGATTTGGGTGCGGATTGATCGCAAGGAAGACGAAGAATTCGGGCTGGAAAAGCTGCTGGTCATGTCGCGCGGTCACGGTCTGGAGATCGCAAGGTTTCTGGACCCCGGCAGCAAGGACGATTTTGCGCGGCAATTGTCGCTAGCCCTGGCCGAGGCGCGGCAAGGCGCGCGCTGGAATTAGAGATCGCAGGAAACGAGAAGCAGACGTAAATAAACAGTCGACCGGTGATAAGATTATAGTGAGTCTCGGCGCGTCACCATTCAGGAAATTCCCATATTAAAAAATATCTAAACTCCAGGTTTACAAGGAATTCATAAATCGAGACTCTGGTTAAAGAGCCCGGGAATTGCCCGGGCGCTTGCACCTGTAGGCCAGTATCAGAAAATCACTCAACCAGATGCCTTGTCATACATCTGTGCTACATGGTCCCAGTTCACGAGATTTTCGATGAAAGCCTTGACGTAGTCGGGTCGTCGATTGCGGTAGTCAATATAGTAGGAATGTTCCCACACGTCGCAGCCAAGAATTGGCGTTGCACCGTGCACCAGCGGATTCTCACCGTTAGCAGTCTTGCTGACTGTGACTTTACCGTCCTTGAATTGCAGCCAGCACCAGCCCGAGCCGAATTGCCCGACGCCAGCGGCTATTAAATCTTCCTTCATCTTGTCGAGCGAGCCGCAGCCGTCAACAATTGCCTTTTCGAGCTTGCCGGGAATCTTGCCCCCGCCCTTGGGCTTCATCCAGTTCCAGAAATGCATGTGGTTATAATGTTGGCTAGCATTGTTGAAGAGGCTGACGTTCTTGCCGAACGATCCCTTGACGACCTCTTCGAGAGTCTTGCCTTCCCATTCCGTACCCTTCAACAGAGTGTTGGCGGTGTTCACATAGGCAAGGTGATGCTTGTCGTGGTGATATTCGAGCGTCTCCCTGGACATGTAGGGCTGCAGGGCTTCGTGCGAATAGGGCAAATCGGGAAGCGAAAAAGTCATGAGAAAATCCTCGAGAGTGGGACCATGCTGACGCAAGGTCGTTGAACTGCGGGATTGTCCACGCGAATGGCATGTTTAATTTAGGTAGCGTCTAGCAATCGGAAATCAACACTCGGCCAGCCGAAATAGCCGGGCGCTATTATCGCTGGGCGGTGATGCGACTGAATTGCAAGCATGGCCGATGCATCGGGAATATTTGTTGCGATCAGCTTTGCGGGAAACTGACGCATGATATCCGCAGGCTAAAGACCTCACAGCACATGCTCAGCTCAAGCGAACCGGACCAATAAACGCACCAACGACTTCCTGCTCTACCATGAGCGGATTCTCGACGAACGGTTGTTCAATGCTGTCATGTTTTCGTGGCATTGCAAATCGACACGCCGAAATTACAGGCAATGACATAGCGGCCTGCATATGGTTTGCGCGCTTGTCTTGATTGAATGACGACACGACGTAGCCGGGAGTGTCGCGTTACGAAAAAAATCTCAAGCTATGCATCCTGTGCGCTCGCGCACATCAACTCTCGATGGTCTCCCCTATTCTCCACTCATCGCCGGTGAGCAAGACGCCCCGGCCAAATGAAACAGGAGAGATAAAATGAACACCTTCGCGAAAAAGACACTGACCGCCACCTTCGCCGCCCTCACCCTGGGCATCACCCTCGCCGCAACCTCTGCGCCTGCTGAAGCCCGCTGGGGCCGTAATGCAGCCTTCTTTGGCGCCGCCGGTCTAGTCGGTGCTGCGATCATCGCCAACAACTATGCCCGCCCCGCCTATGCTGCCCCGGTTTACGGTGGCGATTGCTGGACCGAGCGCCGCGCTGTCTACAACAACTGGGGTGACTTTGTTGGTTATCGCCCACAGCGCGTCTGCAACTGATCACATGAACTGCAAGTCCGGGATTGAAGGCTTTACTTACAGCTGACATTCGGGACCTGCCACGAGCCGGCACAGCAGTGGCGTGCTCTCTCCCGCCACGGCACAGTCGAGAGCCCTTCAGGTGAAAGCCTGAAGGGCTTCGGCGTTTTACACACGGGATTGAGCTTTGACCGGAGGAATCGGGTGGCACGGCTTTGCTGCCTGCTGCATGGTGCAGTCAGGAAGAGGAGGCTTTTATGCTCGCCATGTCCCCCGCCGGCGTTCAGCCCGCAAGCGCAGGTCCAAACGATGCAAAAGATGATTATGCGCATGTGCGCAAAGCCATCGAATTCATATCGGGGCGCTGGAAGTCACAACCCTCCATCGCCGAAATTGCCGGACACGTGGGGCTTTCGCCCTCGCACTTTTCGGCTCTGTTCCGCCGATGGGCGGGAATTACACCGATGCAGTTTCTTGCAGCGCTGACGATTGATCATGCGCGTGCACTGTTGCGCGACTCCGCCTCTGTTCTCGATACGTCTCTGGAAGTCGGACTTTCCGGACCCGGCCGGCTGCATGACCTTTTCGTCGCGCACGAGGCAATGTCACCGGGCGAATATGGAAGCGGCGGCGCCGGCCTGACCCTGACTTACGGTTTCCACGGCTCACCTTTTGGCGAGGCGATCGCAGTGGCCACACCACGGGGATTGGCAGCACTCGGCTGGGTCGATGAAAAAGACGCGCCGGGCCGCGCGTCAGATTCGGGAAAATCTGCAGGTGGGCGCGAAGGCGCTCTTGCTGATATGCGCAAGCGCTGGCCCAATGCGAATTTCCAGCAGGACGACGCCGCCACTCGACATTACGCGCAGCAGGCTTTTGACCAGCAAAGCTGGGCGAGCGATCAACCGCTCCGGGTTGTCCTCATCGGGACGGATTTTGAAATCCGGGTGTGGGAGACCCTGCTGAAAATACCCATTGGCCGCGCCACAACCTATTCCACCATCGCGCGCTACATCGGCAAACCCAAGGCCGCGCGCGCAGTGGGTGCAGCCGTGGGCCGTAATCCCATCTCGTTCGTCGTGCCCTGCCACAGGGTTCTCGGCAGCACCGGCGCATTGACCGGTTATCACTGGGGATTGACCCGAAAACAGGCGATTATCGGCTGGGAAGCCGGGCATGCCGTCTCGATCACAAATTCGTGAGGAGGCATGTCATAAACTCACGGCAATCTCACCAATGTTCGGATGTCAAAGGAGCAAGCCCATGTTTGAGCACGGACAATTCTACTGGAATGAGCTGATGACGACGGACGTTGAAAAGGCCAAGGCCTTTTATGCGCGCACTTTGGGCTGGTCTTACGAGAGCATGCCAATGCCCGAGGGTGAATACAACCTCATAAAATTGGGCGAGGCAATGGTTGGCGGAATGATGCAGATGCCCACCCAGATGCCAGCGGGAACACCCTCGCACTGGTTTTCATACGTATCAGTCGACAACGTCGACACCCGCATCGCACAGGTCGTCGCAGCAGGAGGCACGGTCGTCAGCTCCGCATTTGACGTTGAAGGGGTAGGCCGTATCGGGATCGTGAGCGATCCAACAGGCGCGACCATCGGATGGATGACTCCTGCGCCGATGGACGACGAAGACGCGTGAAAAGACTGCCAGAATCACATTAACGGAAGAACGGCTGCAGCGGCCCGGGGCCGGCTAGACCCGGCGCTGCCGCAGGCTGGGGCTTGGGCGCTGGCGGCCGTTTCGGAGGCGGTTTGGGCGCCGGCTTTGCTGTGCCATCGTCAACTTCGACAGCGCCAAGCTGCGCCGCCAGCGACACAGCCCGCGCCTGGGTGTAGCGCGAGGCGCAAAATCCGTGCTGGAATTCCCTCAGGTAATCGCGGCACACCTCTTCGCGCCGCGCAGAAAATCCGGCCTGATCGGCTGCCAGAACCTTGACTTTCTCACGATCGTTGCGCGCATTCCGTATCAAGTTCTTGAAATTCCCACGTGCGTCCTTCTCGGCCTGGCCCCGCGTGGATTCAATGGATTTACCCTCTGCCGGACCGATGCCACCCCCCGGGGGGCCCCAAAATCCCGCCAGATAGCTACTGCAATCATCTTCCTTTATTTCACAGGTGCCGGCGCCGAGACCGGTGCTGATTTTCGAACCGTTGTGGGTAACCATGACCGCACCGTCGAGAACAGCGAACGTAAAGGGGCACGCGTTCACGTTGGCCTTGAACTGTATAAGGCCGTCAGCGCGCCCTGCACTTTCGACACTGAAAGGGCCGCCGGGCACAGTGACGCTGCAGCTTTCGCCCACTTTCGACACTTTGTCGCCAGACAGCTTCATTTCGCTCAGTTCAATCTGAGCCCCGTTGCGGGTGAAACGCAGGACCCCGCTGCGACCATTCAACGCCAGCGTCCGGCCATCCAGAGTCTTTTCGCTCGGTGCTCTCACCATCACAGGTTTGGGCGCTGCCGGTTCACCAGAGCCGCCGCCGGACGCGCGCTTTTTGGGCGCTCCTCCGGTGCCCCCGGCCTCGCCGGGCGGTGTCGTCGTAGCGCCCGCAGGCGTAGGATTGCGCACCGCGCCCGGCAATTGCAACTGGGCGAACGCTGGAATTACCAGTGCCGACACGATCAGACAGGCCAAAATGTTACGAATAATCATGCTTTCCGTTGCCATGGGTAGCTAGTGCATAAAACCCGGGAAAATCCGAAAGGAACCTTGCGCCAATTATATTAAGACAAGATTCACTGCACGCAAAGCGCGGTCGTGACCGGAGGACTGGCGCAGCACAGGATGACCTCGCTCTTAGATCGGCCACGTCCATCCGCTTGGGTCCTTGTCTATCCGCCTGGGTGCACGTTTATCCTCTTGGGACCCCGTCTATTCGCTCGGGACACCGTCTATCCGCTTGCGGCTTGGCAATTGTGTTTTTATATAGCGCCGGGTTCCATCAATCAATTTGGGAAAGCTCTTTCAACGGAGCCGTTTCAATTTGTACCTCCTCCGGGGCTTGCAGAATCACGTAAGGATCACAATCTCCCAACCATCGGGGACCGGGCGGAAAACGCTTCAAGAAACGCGTGGGTTTCGTCCGCCCAAGCCGGTTCGCTTCGGGAACTGGCGGTCTTGCGAATAATAAGGAAAATCGGCACATGGCAAAAGTAATCGGCATCGATCTGGGTACAACGAATTCCTGCGTGGCAGTGATGGAAGGCTCCATGCCAAAGGTGATCGAAAATTCGGAAGGCGCGCGCACAACGCCCTCCATCATCGCCTTCACCGACGACGGCGAACGCCTTGTTGGCCAGCCGGCCAAGCGCCAGGCGGTCACCAATCCGGAACGTACATTCTTCGCGATCAAGCGTTTGATCGGCCGCCCCTTCGACGATCCCATGACCCAGAAGGACATGGGCCTTGTCCCCTACAAGATCGTCAAGGCCAGCAATGGCGACGCCTGGGTGACGGCTGACGGCAAGCAATATTCGCCATCGCAGATTTCCGCTTTCACGCTGCAAAAGATGAAGGAAACAGCGGAAGCCTACCTTGGGCAGACCGTTACGCAGGCCGTTATTACGGTTCCTGCCTATTTCAATGACGCGCAGCGCCAGGCGACCAAGGACGCTGGCAAGATCGCGGGACTTGAAGTCCTGCGCATCATCAACGAGCCTACTGCCGCTGCCCTCGCCTATGGTCTCGACAAGAGCAACACCGGGACGATCGCGGTCTATGACCTTGGCGGCGGCACATTCGACGTGTCCGTGCTGGAAATTGGCGATGGCGTGTTCGAGGTGAAATCCACCAACGGCGACACCTTCCTTGGCGGCGAAGACTTTGACATGCGTCTGGTCGAATATCTTGCCGATGAGTTCAAGAAGGATCAGGGCATCGACCTGAAGAAGGACAAGCTTGCCCTGCAGCGCCTGAAGGAAGCTGCGGAAAAGGCGAAAATTGAACTTTCGTCCGCTACGCAGACGGAAATCAACCTGCCCTACATCACCGCTGACGCCTCCGGTCCCAAGCATCTCACCTTGAAGCTGACCCGCGCCAAGTTCGAGGCGCTGGTCGATGATCTCATCCAGCGTACGATCGAGCCTTGCCGCAAGGCGCTGAAGGATGCGGGCCTCACGGCTGGTGAAATTGGTGAAGTCGTTCTTGTCGGTGGCATGACCCGCATGCCCAAGGTGCAGGAACTGGTAAAGCAATTCTTCGGCAAGGAGCCCCACAAGGGCGTCAACCCGGATGAAGTTGTCGCCATCGGCGCAGCAATTCAGGCAGGCGTGCTGCAGGGCGACGTAAAGGATGTGCTGCTGCTCGACGTGACACCGTTGTCGCTCGGCATCGAGACGCTCGGTGGCGTTTTCACGCGCCTGATCGACCGCAACACGACGATCCCGACCAAAAAGAGCCAGGTCTTCTCGACTGCCGAGGATAACCAGACGGCCGTCACGATCCGGGTTTTTCAGGGCGAGCGCGAGATGGCGCGGGACAACAAGCCGCTCGGCCAGTTTGACCTGGTCGGATTGCCGCCGGCCCCGCGTGGCATGCCACAGGTGGAAGTCACTTTCGATATTGACGCAAACGGCATCGTTAGCGTCACGGCGAAGGACAAGGCGACCAACAAGGAGCAGCAAATTCGTATTCAGGCTTCTGGCGGCCTCAGCGATGCCGAGATCGAAAAGATGGTCAAGGATGCCGAACTGCATGCCGCCGAGGACAAAGTGCGCCGCGCGCTGGTGGATGCCAAGAATCAGGGCGAATCGACAGTCCATCAGACCGAAAAGTCACTGAAGGAATTCGGCGACAAGGTTGCGGAAGCCGACAAGACCGTGATTGAGGCGGCAATTGCCAGCCTGAAGACGGCGCTGGAAGGCGAGGATGCCGAGACGATCACCGCCAAGACAAACGAGCTGGTTCAGGCGTCCATGAAATTGGGCGAAGCCATGTACAAGTCCCAGCAGGCCGAGGCAGAAGCCGGCGCGGCGCCGGGGGCCGAAGCCAAGAAAAAAGATGAAGACGTCATCGACGCCGAATTCAAGGAAGTCGGCGGCGACGACAAGCCCAAGAAAGGCTGATTGCCCTTCGTCCAAGGATATCAAGCCCGGCGCGCACCGCCGGGCTTTTTTGTTGATCTCTTTCCGGCACGATTCCTGCTCATTGGCACTGTAATACCATCTCCCTTGATGCGTGACTCGTTCTGGCTATCCAAATCAGTCGGTGTCTGATTCATTCGTGGCGAACGAGGAGGTTCGTCATGTCTTTGCCTATTCCCC
>CAMDKB010000052.1 GCA_945901195.1 Rhizobium sp. Q54 | reverse complement strand
TGGCGCGGATGCAGATACGCTCATTCGAAACGCGCAAATGGCCAGCCATGATGCAGCTGCGGAAGGCCGCAACAAATTCTGCTACTTTGAGGCCAAGATCAACGCCCGCGCGCAAGCGCGCAGGTCGCTGGAAACAGATTTGCGCAAAGCTATCGTCGCAGAAGAATTCAAACTTTTCTATCAGCCGCTTCTCGATCTGCGCTCATCTTCGGTCAGTGGATTTGAAGCTCTGATGCGATGGGATCAAAAAGTTCGTGGAATGATATCACCGGCTGAATTTGTGCCCCTGGCAGAAGAAATCGGCATGATTATTCCCATGGGAGACTGGGCGTTGCGGCAGGCCTGCGTTGATGCCGCGCAATTGTCACGGGATACCAAAGTGGCCGTCAATATTTCTGCGGTTCAATTGCAAAATCGCGGGCTCCTGGCGTCTGTGATCTCAGCGTTGGACACGTCCCGGCTAGCGCCTTCCCGTCTTGAGGTCGAAATCACCGAGACTGTATTGCTTGGTGACAACGGGTTTGTGCTTGAAATTCTACATCATCTGCGCAGCTTGGGTGTTCGCGTCAGTCTCGATGATTTTGGAACCGGTTATTCGAGTTTCAATTATCTGCGCATGTTTCCCTTCGACAAGATCAAGATTGATCAATGTTTCACGCGTGAATTGACGACCAGCGCCAATACACGGGCGATGGTGCGCGCGATCATTGGGCTGGCAAATGAACTGGGCGTAACGACGACTGCAGAAGGCGTGGAGACCCACGGCCAATTCGAGTGGCTCAAGTCGGAAGGCTGCACGGAAGCACAGGGCTATCTGATCAGCCGCCCTATGCCGAGAGCCGACGTCGAGCCGTTTCTGAGCGCCGGCAATGACCGCTGGCTCGCAGCCTGAAACACGCCCTTAAAATCATACGCCCAAATTGTTGTGCCAGGCAGTATCGAGGCGCGCCATTTGCATCGCAGAAAAGCTTGGCAGATCTGGCACCGCTGCAATTTCTTCCAATTGCTGCATCGACGAGAAACCACCCAGCGCCACGGTGACTGCTGGATGATCGAGAATAAATCGAAATGCAGCCTGCGCCATGTTGATGCCGTTGTCCCGTGCCAGAAAAGCCAGCGACGTCGCGCGAGTCCGCTCCTTGCGCGCCTTGTCGCCATCTGCATTTTCCTGGCGCGCCAGGGGATGGCGCGGGGCGCCCGAAATGGCGTCGTCGCTTAAGGCACCTCCGGCAAGTGGAGCATAAATCGCAGAGCCAGCGCCACGGGCAACAGCTTGGGAAATCACGTTGCCAAAGTCGAGCGGTGCTTTGAGCCCGTCCGGCATGGCGCGTCCTGCCGATGGATTGAAGAGTGTGTAGGGAACATTGATGAGGCTGAAATAGGTGGTGTCGAGGAGGTCGCAAACCTCCTGCGCGTCGTTGCCACGGCAAATGAAGCCACTATATCGCAGCTTTCCATCACGCTTGAGACGCAGCAGCCCATCGATTGCGCCGCCGGGCGCCAGATAGTCCTCGTTCCATAAATGTGTATAGACCTTGCCTTCGAGTTTGGGCGGAACGGACACGGGCCCGTTATGAATTTGCACGACGTCGAGATAATCAATTTTGAGACGCTTCAAACTGTGTTCAACTGAACGCACGACATGGTCTGCAATATTTCCGAGATTTTCTGCCCGGATTTCGATCTTCGAATTGAGAACAGGGCGGTGTTTCAGTTCGCGCAGCACGAGCCCGAGGTTTTCTTCAGCCTTGCCATCGCCGTAGTCGGGCGAATTGTCGAAATAATTGAAGCCAAGTTCAATCGCGCGCGCCACCATGCGTGTTTGCTCTTTAATATCCCCGCGAACCATCAAGCCCGCATTGCCGCCGCAACCAAAGCCGATTTCCGAGAGTTCAAGTTGCGTCGCCCCAATCCGTCGATATTTCAAGTCAGGCCTCCCCGCTTTAAATCAATGCTTACCAAAACAGATCAGATCATCATCGCGCCGCCATCGACGACGTGTTGCGAACCAGTGATCATGCGGGACTCGTCTGAGGCCAGCCAGGCAACCGAAGCTGCAATTTCCGAGGGATCGATGTAGCGGGCCAAAGGAATTTTTGATTTGTATTCCTGTTGTATGTCTTCCAGCGTGCGATTGCCGACGCGCTGCATTTCGAGCCGTCGCATCATGTTGCTCTCCACCATCGCCGGATGAATCGTGTTGGCGCGTATGCGTCGGGGAGCGCCTTCGGCGGCGGCCGTCCGCATCAGGCCAATCACTGCGTGTTTGCTCATGGTGTAGGCGGCAAAATGGGGCGAACCACGGAGTCCTGCGGTCGATGATGTGATGATGATGCTGCCCCCATCCCGCATGACGGGGAACACGTATTTGAGGCCGAGAAACACGCCGCGGACATTGACGGCATAAACCTCCTCGAAAACCTCCTCGGAAAATTCCGGCAGCGGTGCAAATTTGCCTTCGATCCCTGCGTTGTTGAAAAACACGTCGATTGGACCCAGGGCGGCATGAGCTTCGTGCGCGTAGCGGGCGCAATCTGCGCCTTTGGTCACGTCGGCTGTAATGGCGACAGCTTTGCTAGCTTCCAGTTCGGCCAATACGGTAGCTAATTGTGTCTGGTCCCTGTCGACAAGCGCCACGCGCGCGCCTTCTGCGATGAAGTGTTTGGCTGTCGCAGCGCCTATTATGCCTGCGCCGCCGGTGATGACCGCCGTTTTACCATTAAGCTTCATGGGCATGCCTTAGATCAGGAGTGTCGAGTAGTTGGACCGGAACAACAGGAGGACAAGTCCACCTAAGCTGTGAAGGCTGAGTTTCAAGTGCCCGGACCGGGACACGAGCTTGCCACTTCCGTGCGGCAGCGCGCTGATGGTATGGGAATGAACACAGCTATGAGAAAGCGGGGTTTGGGACATGCTCCGCTATGAACCGGTCCAAGTGACTCGTTCATAGCTGCTCCTGTATTTTGGCGCCGGTCTCTCCGGTCCCCGGGAGGCTGCGCTGGCTGCTTCTTGCTTGGCGATTAGATGCCACGCTGGTCATGCTTTGTAAATCTCTGGGATTTCAGGCTAGACTAACTGGATATCGAAAGCAGGTCAGCCTGGGTGTAATGATAACTGTCAGCATCGGAGGGGTCTATTTGCTGCGCTACAACGCTGAATTGAGAAATGGGAGAACGCAATGGGCGTCGAATCCGGCTTAGGAAGACTGCTGGCGCATCGTGTAGCCGCCATTGCTCTATGTTGCTTATCCACCGAAGTTTTTGCGCTTGATCAACTCAAGCTCGCCATTGGGCAGAAAGGCGCCTTTGAGAACGCTGTGGCTCCACTGGGCGGCGAAGCAGGGATATTCAAGAAACACGGCATCGAACTTGAAATGGTCTACACGCAGGGAAGCGGCGAAACAGTTCAGGCCGTCATTTCCGGCAGTGCCGACATAGGGGTCAGCGCGGGGACTTTAGGCGTCATGAGCGTGTTCGCCAAAGGGGCCCCGGTTCGCGTGTTCGGTGCGACGATGCACGGGGCCAATGACCTTTTCTGGTATGTGAGGCCAGATTCGGCCATCAAGTCATTCCGCGACATTGGCGGGAAGACCGTATCCTATTCAACACGTGGCTCGTCTTCCAATACAGCGGTTCTGGCGTTCAAGGACTTTTTCAAGATTGCCTTCAAGGAAACGCCTGTGGGCGGCCCTGCTGCTTCCTATACCCAGATGATGAGCGGCCAGGTGGATGTCGGCTGGTCAGGCGGCACAATATTGCTCGACAAGGTGCTCGACGGGACCGTGCGGCTCATCGGCCGCGCCAGCGAAGTGCCTGACTTGCAGAGTGTCACGCCGCGCGTTCTGATCGTCAATCTCACCACCCTGGTGAAGCGCCGCGACGTGATGCTGCGCTTCATGGCTGCATACCGGGAAACGCGCGAATGGCTTTTTTCCGACCCTAAAGCGTTGGAAGCTTACGCCAAATGGGGTGAATTCAAACTCGAAGTGGCGCAAAAGGCCTTTGAAACCACCTATCCCAAAGCCGATCTGAATCCTGATTTGATCAAGGGAACCGATCTCTTGCAACGAGACGCGGTGCAGTTCAAATATATCCCCAAGGAATTGTCTTCAGAACAGCTCGCTGAACTGTTCCGGGTGCCGTTCAAATAGTCGAACAAGTAAAACAACAAAAAGTCATACGGGAGAGAAGAATGTCAAAAGTGCAGGAAATTATCGAGGAATTGGTCACGGGCAACCGTATTCTGGCGCGTGAGGAAATTCTGGATTCCTTCGGCCACATCAGCGTTCGCCATCCGGAAAATCCCAATCGCTATCTGCTTTCGCGCGCCCGTGCGCCTGATCTGATTGAGGCTGAGGATATCATCACGTTCGAAATGGACGGGACGGCAGTCGATGCGGGCGAACGCAAGCCCTATCTGGAACGGTATATCCATGGCGCGATCTTTGAAGCCCGGCCTGAGGTGCAATGTGTCATCCACTCTCACACCGGCAGCCTGCTGCCCTTTGGTGTGACCGGGTGGCAATTGAAGCCCATGGCGCATGTGGGCGCGTGCATCGGCCGCGATGTTCCTGTCTGGGATTCCGAGGATAAATTCGGTGATACCGATTTGCTGGTGGTCAATATGTCCATGGGCCGCGATCTCGTGAAAACGCTGGGTTCGGGCAATGTGGCGCTGATGCGGGGCCATGGCTGCGCGGTGGCTGGCGCCAATATTCGTGAATGCGTTTTCCGCGCCATCCAGCTCGACGTCAACGCACGGCTTCAAAAGGAAGCGCTCGGTATGAGCCAGCTGACAGGCAAGCTCAAATTCCTCACTGACGGTGAAATAAAGGCATGGGAGAAAATCCTGACGCCTTATTCATGGGAACGTGCCTGGGAAAACTGGTGCAAGCGCGCAAATCGGCCTTATCTCGGCCAACCCATGATTTGATATTTTGGGCCAGTTTGATTTTGAAACAATGACAGGGGTGCATTTTGGTTAATCCGGTATACCAGAATTTAGATGTGCGTGGCACGCCAGTTCGCTTCATGCGGGCGGGGAAGGGGGCTCCGCTCGTCTTGCTGCGCGGCGATGACGCTTCGGAGGGATGGCGCAGCTATATGGATGCGCTCGCGCAATCCTACGATGTCATCGCGCCCGAACATCCTGGCTTTGGCGGCGCTCCTAAGCCCGAGTGGCTTGACTGTGTTGCCGACATGGCGAATTTCTATCTCGACTTGCTCGATACACTTGGCCTGAAGGATGTAAGGCTGATGGGATTGGGTCTTGGGGGCTGGATTGCGGCCGAAATGGCGATGCGGGCCAAGGGATGCATTGCCAACCTGACCTTGGTCGATGCGGCGGGTATGAAAGTGGCCGGCGCAAACGGGATTGATCTTTTTCTTGTGACCGAAGAACAGGGGATTCTCGATAAATTCGCAGACCCTTCTGCCGGCAAGGCGGAACAAGAGTATAAACTCACAGCCGAAAGCGAAGATACGCGCATCGCAAATCAGATGGTCATCTCGCAAATGGCGTGGTCGCCGCGCTGGCACGATCCAAACTTGCGCAAATGGCTGCACAGAGTAGACGCACCAACGCTGATCGTCTGGGGCGCACAGGACAGGATCTTTCCCGCGGCGCACGCCCATGAATGGCAGAAGCTGATAAAGAATTCGCGCGTCGAAATCATCGAGTCGAGCGGCCACACGCCTTATATCGAAAAGGCGGACGCTTTCGTAAAGGCAGTTTCAAAATTTCTGAACGCGGAAAGGGTTCCGGCATGAAAATCTTCAATTTCCATCTGATGCCGTATGCCCATGCCAACCTGGAAGAAATTCGCAGGCAGGGCACATCCTGGGTCACCTATTCCAACGCCTTTTATGATCCCAAGAAAGGCGCGGACCTCTATCACGAATATCTTGACCAGCTCGAATTCGCCGACAAGCTTGGTTTCGATGGCGTGGCGGTGAACGAACACCATCAAACCGCTTATGGCATCATGCCTACGCCGGGCGTTCTGGCCGGTGCACTGGCGCGCAGCATCAAGCACGGAGATGTCGCAGTGCTCGGCCGCGCGCTGCCGCTGGTCAACAATCCGCTCGTGATTGCGGAGGAGTTTGCCACGCTCGACAATCTCCTCAGGGGGCGGTTTATTGCAGGTTTCGTGCGCGGGATCGGCGCCGAATATCATACAATGGGCATAAACCCGGCTGAATCCCATGCGCGCTTTCATGAAGCCCATGACCTGATCATCAAGGCGTGGACACAGCCCGGCCCGTTTGAATTTGATGGGCGCTATTACAAGTTCAAGCACGTCAATCCCTGGCCGCGCCCCTATAGCGAGCCCTATCCGCGCATCTTTACGCCCTCGTCCGGGTCAATCGATACGATCCGCTGGTCCGCGCAAAAACGCTACACCTATTGCCAGACATTGGCGCCGATCGCCGCTGTGGCGCAAACCTTCAGCCTCTTCCGTGAAGAGGCCGACAAAGCCGGATATCAGGCCACGCCTGACCAGCTCTGTTGGTCCAATGCGATATACGTTGCAGAAACCGACGAGCTGGCGTTGAAGCAGGTCCGCCCGCATCTGGAAGCCTATGCCAACGATTTTCTCTCGCGCAATCCTGTGATGATGTCCCCGCCGGGCTATAGTTCAGTCGCGTCTGTCAAGCGCGTGCGGGCGATGAAGGCTTTCATGAGCCAGCGTCAGAGCGCCGAGGATATCCTGGAAAAGGGCGTTGTCATTGTGGGCAGTCCCAATACGGTGCGCGAAAAGCTGGCGGCTTATCAGGATCTCGCAGGCTTTGGGATTTCACTGACCAAGACGCAATTTGGCACGATGCCCCATGCGATGGTGCAGGAAAACCAGATCGCCATAGCCAAGGAAGTGTTGCCCTATTTCAAGAACCGCTTGCCGCAGCCCCATGTAAAGGCAGCAGCGGAGTAGAGCGCAAAATCCGATGTGATCCTGGACGCCGCAGGCGATCCGGGATCGCGTGCGGTCAAGTGTTCAGAAAGACACTGTGATTGCAGAATGCCATTCCAATCCCGGATATGTTCGCATTTTCCTGGATGACAATCCGCCCGGCCGCGCCGGGAATACAACGATCAAACCAGGGAAGTCTTCTCCATGTCCAGCATGCCCGATCATATCCGTAAAGCCATTCCCGCGCTCGGCCAGAACGCAGCGCCCGACAATTCCGCTGCCGTTCGGGCCATGTACGCGCCGATGCTCAAGGGCGTCATGGACGGGGTCGCTTCGAAGATCGATATCGCCTATGGCGATCACGCGCGCCAAAAACTCGATGTGTATTACAAGGAAGGTGGCAGCGGAAAGCCGGTCTTCATTTACATTCCGGGCGGCGGTTTCGTCGGCGGCGACAAGCGTTCCGACGAATTGTATTATGGCAATATCGGCGCCTGCGCTGCACGTGACGGCATGGTCTGCGTGATTGCCAATTATCGGCTCGCGCCCGAATTCAAATGGCCGATAGCGTCGAAGGATATCGAAAGTGCGGTGATCTGGACTCGCGCGCACGCCAAGGAGTTCGGTGGAGATTCCGATAAAGTCGTAATCATGGGCCATTCGGCTGGTGCGGCGCATGTCGCGACCTTCCTGTTTGATCCCGATATCAAGGGCGAGAAGCTCGTGAAGGGTGGTCTGCTTTCGAGTGGCCCTTATAGAATTGCCAAAGGCACCAAGGCTGCCAACATGCTCGCCTATTATGGCGAGGATGAAGGCCAGTTCGAACGCCGCTCGGCGCTGAACTATGTCAAGGATAGCAAGATTCCCATCTGCATCAGCGTCGCTGAATACGATCCGTCCAATCTCATCACGCCGGGCTTTGAGCTTGCCAATCTGCTCGTCGAGCGCTCCGGCACTGGCCCGTCGATCCGATGCGCTGAAGGACACAACCATTTCTCGACGGTTTCGAGCATGGGCACAACGGACGATGATTTTGCGAAATTCACGCTGGGCTTTGTCTGGCAATGTGCGGGGGCCTGAGACATGAGCGAATTGCCCCTCACCGATGATATCCGCCGCGTCGTCACCGTAGTCGACGAAAACGGCAAAGCCAAAATCCTTTTCGATGGCGCCAATCCGCACAAGCGCGTGCGGCCGCAACGCGGCACGGTTTCGCGCCTCATCTGGTCCACCAAGGATAGTCCCGCCGAAGTCGGCGGCACTGTCGATCGCGGCACAGTGGAAGTGCCTATCGCGCCGCCACGCGGTGGTTCCATTTTCCGGATTGTCGATATCCCACCGATCACACCGGACATCGAAGCGCTGCCGCAAGATTATCATTCATCCCAGCATGGCGAAGGCACGCCCAAGAGGCATATGCCAGCCACTCATCCCCTGATGCACGCAACGCGCTCCATCGACTACGCCATCGTTCTTCATGGCGAGATTGATATGCTTGTTGATGAAGGCGAAGAGGTTCATCTCAAGGCAGGCGACGTGATCATCCAGCAGGCGACGAACCACGCCTGGATCAATCGCAGCAAGGAATCTTGCCGTATTGCCTTCGTGCTGATCGACTCTCAGGAACCGTGATGGCAAATGTATCCAAAGAGCCTTGGCCATCGGAAATCCGACTGTCGAAAGACAAGCGGGCATTGTCCATAACTTTTGACAGCGGCGAGGCCTACGAAATCGATGCTGAAATGCTGCGCGTTCAAAGCCCTTCGGCTGCAGTGCGCGGCCACACCGAGGCCGAGCGCAAAACGGTCGGCGGCAAGCGTAACGCGGCGATTACAGCAGTCGAGCCTGTTGGCAATTACGCACTGCGGCTGCGTTTTGACGATGGCCACGACACCGGCATCTATTCATGGGCCTATCTGCGCGATCTCGGCGCAAACAAGCAGGCCCGTTTCAAGGACTACATTGACGAACTCACGGCCAAGGGGCTGGACCGAGATATTCCCGGCCAGAAATAAAGGTGAGTGGAAGCCGGTTAGATTTGCCGCAAGGGCATTGATCGGCTAGTTTGCAGCCAGCGACAGCGCCACCGGGAATGGCGTCATCGCAAGGCATCCAGGGAGGGAACAATGCTGAAATCAATTCTTGCGGCGACAGCTTTGACTGCGTCGGTTCTAGCCACCAGCGCACAGGCCGAAGTCTTCAAACTCGCTGTGCCGCAAAAGGGCGCCTGGGAGACCGGTATCGCGCATATCGGCGAGAAAATGGGTTTCTTCAAGGAAGTGGGCCTCGACATTGATCCGCTTTACACACGCGGTGGTTCAGAGACTGTGCAGGCTGTGCTCGCAGGAAGCGTCGACCTTGCTGTATCCAACGGCATCTTGGGCACAATCGGCAGTTATTCCAAGGGCGCGCCGATCCGCATTACGGCCGCCTCGATGACCGGAACGCCCGAGATTTTCTGGTATGTGCGAACCGACAGTGACATCAAGAGCGTGAAGGATCTCGCCGGCAAGACGCTGGGTTTCTCTCAGCCGGGTTCATCGACACATCTGATCATTCAGGAGGCGCTGCGTCATTTCGGGGTACAGGCCAAGGTCGTACCGTCGGGCGCGCAGCCTGGCTCCTACACCATGGTGATGTCGAAGCAGATCGACGCCGGCTGGGCAGTCCCTCCGTTCATGTTGAATGAGATTGCCGAAGGCAAAGTGCGCATGCTGTTCACCGGCCTTGAAGTCCCATCGCTGCAGGGGCAGACCACGCGTGTTCACGTTACCAATGCAGACACGCTGAAAGACAAGCGCGACATGCTCGTCCGCTTCCATCGCGCACTGCAGAAAAGCCTCGATTTTGCTTATTCCGATGACAAGGCGCTGGAAATCTATGCGGCTTTTGGCGAAGTCACAGTGCCTGTCGCGCGTGAAGTTCGCGACAAGTTTCACCCCAAGGCGAACATGCAGATCAAACAGATCAACGATCTCGATCGTTCGATGGCCCAGTCGTTCGATTTCAAATTTACCGACAAGCTCATGAAGGCCGAAGAGGTCAAGGGCTTGTTCGACATGTTGGCGCAATAGGCTCATGGACCACGATCCTGCAGCCGTGGAAGCCGGGCTACTGCGGCGCAGCTGATCCGGGAAATTTTCATGGCCAGCACAACGGCATCAACGAGATTTGCCCTGCCACCCCTGCTCATCCGTTTTTTGGTGATCGCAGGCCTTGTTGGTTTGTGGGAAATTGCATCCAATTCCGGCTGGGTCAACGCGTTTACTGCGCCAGCTCCATCGTCGGTCTGGAAGGGCTTTGTAAAGATACTGGCCGAAGGCGGCCTTGGCGAAGCGATGGTTTTGACATTCACGACAGCGCTGTTGGCGGCCACTTTAGGCGCGGTTGTTGGTATCGCATCGGGGTATATGTTGCATATATGGAAGGCAGCTGGAGAAGCATACACAAGCTGGCTGGCGGCTCTGGCCTCGGCGCCTCTTGTGCTACTGTATCCCCTGTTTCTCGTGATCTTTGGGCGCAATATGTGGACGGTTGTCGCCATGGGCGCGATCGGCTGCACACCTCCAATCGCGCTGAAAGCCAAGGAAGGGCTCGATGGGGTAAAGCCGGTGCTGCTGAATGTGGGCCGTACGTTTAATCTCACGCCCAAACAACAGTTCTGGATGATCATGTTTCCTGCGTCGCTGCCGTCAATCTTTACGGGCATCAGGATCGGATTGCTGTTTGCCATCATCAATGTCGTCGGTGTGGAGTTTCTGGTGAACGTCGGCGGCTTGGGGCAATTGATTGCCCATCTGGGCGATCGTTTCGATTATCCTCAAATGTATGCCGGCATCTTCTTTGTTATACTGGTCAGTGTCGCGTTCTTCTGGATCACGGAAAAGCTGGAAAAATGGCTGCTGTCGAATACATAGGCCGAAAAGCCACTTTCTGGACTGTGGGTCGTCTGCGCCTCGCAGGACTGGTCGCGGTTTTGGGCGCCTGGGAGCTTGCCGGACTGTCGGGCTTATTCTTCAGCGACGTTTTGCCCTCCGCTTTTCGCATCGTGCGGGCGATGGGGCAATTGCTCATCAGCCGCGAGTTTTACAATCACCTCTGGGTAACCGTTTTCGAAGTGCTGGTGTCGTTCGTATTAGGCGCAGTGACGGGCACCCTGGCAGGGTTGGCGCTCGGAATCAGCCGCCGCGCCGGTGATATATTCGAGCCCTTCATCCACTATCTCGCGCCCACGCCCAAAATCGTTTTCTTGCCGATTTTGCTTGTTCTGTTTGGTGTCGGGATGGGCTCAAAAATTGCGCTTGGTGCGATATCCTGTTTCTTCCCCATGGCGCTCAATATCGCGGCTGGCGTGAGGGAAGTGTCCCCGACGCTTCTGCGGGTCGGCCGCACGTTCAACCTGACGCGTTCGCAAACAATCCGGATGATATATCTGCCCGCACTCATACCGGCCGTTGCCACGGGATTCCGGATCGGCCTTGCGGTTTCAATCGTCGGGTGTTTGTTGTCCGAATATAAGTTGGCCCGCGCGGGCATGGGATTTTTGGCCGGGCAGTATGGTGACAAGTTTGCAATTGCGCACATGCTGGCTGTTCTTATTTTCATATTCGTTCTCGCCTCGCTGGGAAATGCCGTGATTGCCCGTTTTGTCAGGCTGCCAGGCCCCGGCGATCCCAGTCGGGGCAAAACTGCCTTCGACAAGTGACGCCATGCTCCGCCCATCTGTCACGTTTGAATCGACAATTTGCGTCAACGACCTGTTCGTACAGATCAAACCGGGGAGTGCAGAGTGCCCGCTTTTACAATTGAGGGATAGCTGTCATGGCTGAAGTAAAACAAGCCCCGGTTCTGCGTCTCTACAACGTCGCGAAAACTTTCGTCACGCCGCATGGCAATGTGCGCGCCGTGGAACCAGTGACGCTCGATATCAGGCAGGGTGAATTCATTTCCGTTATCGGTCCATCTGGCTGCGGCAAGTCCACATTGATGAATATCGTCGGTGGACTGATTGAGGATTACGAGGGCAGCGTTGAGGTCGACGGCATACAGGTACGCGGCTGCCACAAGGAAATCGGAATGGTCTTCCAGGAGGAATCAGCTTTCCCCTGGCGCACGGCGCTCGATAACGTCACGTTCCCCATGGAGGCTGCCGGAATCGCCAAAGACGAACGCGTACGGCGCGCCATGGAGCTTTTGCATCTGGTGGGGCTCGACGGGTTTGAAAAACGGTTTCCCTCCGAATTGTCGGGCGGCATGCGCCAGCGCATCGCAATCGCCCGGACACTCGCATTCCGGCCGCGTATCCTTCTCATGGATGAGCCCTTTGCTGCTCTGGATGAGCAAACCCGTCTGCTACTCGGCGACAAGGTGCTACAAATTCAGCAGGAGCTGAACCAGACAACCATGTTGATCACCCACAACATAGCGGAGGCTGTGCAATTGTCGGACAGGGTGCTCATTATGTCTTTCCGGCCTGGACGGATTAAACGCGTCGTCGAAATTGATTTGCCGCATCCACGCTCCTCCAAGATGATGGGCGGTGAGCGCTTTGGGCAACTGGTCGCCACGATCTGGGAGGATTTGCGCGAAGAAGCCAGCAAGGGCCTGCAGGAGCTTGAGCGCGTGAAGAATTGATGTTTGGGGTGGCCCTCGTGCCATATGTGTTATAATTCAAAACTAATTATCTCGCTAACCTTTGGAGCAGCGGATTCATGTCACGGGCAGCATTAGAAAAGACCACCTCCGGTCATCCGCTCTCTCAGGAAGCTCTTGTCAGCGAAGCCGTCCGAATTGCAGGCGAGCGCGCCACGCCGGAGATGTCGCCCGACATGAAAGATGAGCTGCTTGAAGAGGTCATGCTCGAACTTGTTGGCAAATATGTCGGCCATTCCTGGTTTTCGAACATCGGCAGATTCGCGACCGGCCGTTCCAGCGATTTGCGCGGCACTGTCCTGATGCATGACGAACCGCGCCTGCCCAAAATGCCGGAAAAGCCCACGCTGATGGACTTTCTGAAAAAGCGTGCGTTGGTCAACAAGCGTGGAGGCGCCCATCTGTTGCAGAGCGCAGCCTTGGCCAAAAAGAACGGCTTGCCGGAAAAGCTGATTCTCGCCTGTCTCCTCCACGACATCGCGGTCGTTTGCCACGTTCGTTCTGATCATGGCTATTATGGCGCACAGCTTGTCGAGCCTTATGTGGATGAAGAGGCCGCGTTTGCGATCCGCTATCACCAGTGCCTGCGCTTCTTCCCGGATCCGCAGAATGGCTATGAATATCCAGATCTTTATGTTCGCGCATTCGGCAAGGACTATGAGCCTCCCGCCTACATCCATGAGGCCTACGATTATGCCACCAAACACAAATGGTATATGTCTGCACGCCTGGTGACGATGAACGACCTTTATTCGTTTGATCCGAACGCCTTCATCGATGTCGACGACTTCACTGACATCATCGGTCGGAATTTCAAACAGCCCGAAGAAGGTCTGGGTTTTGACAATAGCCCGTCGGCCCACATGTGGCGCAGCATGATCTGGCCGAACAATTTTCTTTAAGGTTCGCTTGCTGAACACTGTGGTATTTGGCTTCACTTCGAGGTCGAAGAACCGATCGCGCGCCTTGCCGGAACAATTCCCAGGGCCTAAAAGCCGGTGGCCGAAAGCCTTGCGGGTCACTTGAAGTGACCCCACCCTGAATCGCTTCGTTGACAGGTTTGATGACACTGGCGAGCCTCACCTCCCCATCGTTGCCTGCAGGTACTTTGCTGGACCGTGCAACTTCGAGCCACGCGCGCGCCTCGCTTTGCATTGTGTTGTTGACGCTTGCTCTGTTCTTGCCCGGCTTTTTTTCGCTCCAACCGATGGACCGGGACGAGCCACGCTTCGCGCAGGCGACCAAACAGATGCTGGAAACGGGTGATTTTGTCGCCATCCGCTTTCAGCACGAAGCACGCAACAAGAAGCCTGTAGGCATTTATTGGCTACAGGCAGCCAGCGTGAGCCTGGGCGAAAAGCTGGGAGTAACTGACGCGCGCCGCCAGATATGGCTTTACCGTCTGCCGTCCCTGCTGGCCGCCATTGCATCGGTCCTGCTTGCCTATTGGAGCGCTCTCGCCTTTGTCGGAAATACCAGTGCTTTTCTGGCCGCTATCATGCTGGGTTCGACCATCCTGATCGGCGTGGAAGCGCGGCTGGCCAAGACAGACGCCACAGTATTGGCAACGGTTCTGGCCGCGATGGGTGCGTTCGCGCGCATTTATCTTGGTGCAAAAGGTGGTAACCCCTGGCGTTTGCCGGCCATTTTCTGGACCGCAATTGGTGCTGGTTTGCTTATCAAAGGCCCGATAACGCCAATGATTCCTATTTTTGCAGGATTGGCTCTCCTGGCGCGTGATCGTTCAGCGCCCTGGTTTCGTGCGCTCAAGCCCTTACCCGGGTTTCTGTGGGCCTTGGCGATGATCTTGCCCTGGTTCGTCATGATCATGATTGAGACAAAAGGCGCGTTTCTGGCCGATTCCGTGGGCGCCGACATGCTTGGTAAGGTGCAAGCTGGCCGTGAATCGCATGGCGCCCCGCCACTTACGTATTTTGCCGTTTTCTGGGCTACCGCATGGCCGATAGCTCCTCTGGCGGCATT
>CAMDKB010000051.1 GCA_945901195.1 Rhizobium sp. Q54 | reverse complement strand
TCGACCTGCCGGCGCGTCGCCTGCAATCTACTGCGCGTGGCTCCGGGAAAGAGTTCCATCCGTCTGCGCCGCAAGGCCGCCGGATGGGACGACGACTACCTCGCCAGCCTCGTTGCCGCGTGAGAATTTTTATTCACCCGATTCCCCTGTCAGGGGGCCTTATGGAAAACACAAAGACCGGCGGCGAGAAACGTGACCGCCCGCTCCCGCGGCCAAAGTTCATATCAATCGAACCCTAAAACGATTGTCTCGGCGACCAGGGCAGCCTTGATCTTGCCGTCGGTTTCGACTTCGACCGTCGAATTCCATGTGAGCCGCACGCCGCCTTCAATGGGCTCGGCGTTCTTGAGGGTCTGGCGCAGGCGGACGCGGTCGCCCGCATGAACCGGGGCGATGAACCTGATCCGGTTGGAGCCGTAATTGATCGCGCGGGCGCGGTTGCGAATGGACAGCACGGAGCGCCCAAGCTGCGGCACGAGGGACAGGGTCAGGTAGCCGTGGGCAATCGTGCGCCCGCCGGGGACTTCAGTTCGGGCGCGTTCCACGTCGACATGAATCCATTGATGATCGCCGGTGGCGTCTGCAAAGGTATCGATTGTCTTCTGATCCACTGTCAGCCAGTCGCCTACACCAATCTCCTTACCCACATAGGCCAGCAATTGGGTTGGTTTATCGACTTCGAGCATTTGATTCCCCCTGCGTCCGCAGCGGCCGCTTTTGTAGCTCGCAAACTATCTGATAGAGAACCGTGAGGAAACGTCCAGTTCAAAAACAGGAAGCACGGCCCCATGAACAGCGCCACAAACAGCGCCTCGTCGGCAACTGGAACGAACGCGAAGGCGGAAGTCTGGACGCTGAGCGTCGTTGCGACTGTCCACATGGTCAGCCATTTCTACTGGCTGGTGTTCATTCCGCTGCTGCCGATGCTGAAAGACCTGATGCAGGTCTCCTATGTGGAACTGGGTCTGGCGTTGACGCTGATGAACGTGGTCTCGGGGCTCACTCAGGCTCCCGTCGGGTTTCTTGTGGACAGGTTCGGCCCGCGCCTGCTGCTGCTGACCGGCGTCGGGCTGGGCGCGGCGGGCTATATGCTGGTCGGGCTGTTTCCCGTTTATCCCATATTGCTGGTTGCCGCCGCCCTCATCGGGCTTGGCAATGCTGTGTATCATCCGGCGGATTTTTCCATCCTCTCGGCTGAAATGAGCCCCGCGCGCATGGGCCGCGCCTATTCGGTGCATGCGTTGACCGGCTATCTCGGCTTTGCTGCGGCGCCTCCTGTCGTGCTGGGTCTGGCCTGGTTCGGCGGCGTGCAATTTGCTCTGGTGGCGAGCGCGCTGATCGGGATCGTCGCCGCCCTCCCGCTCGTGCCGGCAGTGCCGCGTGAGCAGAGGCTCAATCGCGGCAAGATCCACGTGGAGAAGAAGCAGAATTCCGCCCGGGCGCTGCTGACGCCTTCCGTGATCGCACTGACGGTGATGTTTACGACGCTTAGTCTGTCCACCAACATCATGCAGACCTATATGGTCGTGGCCGTCGAGCAAATGCTGAAATTGCCGCAAAGCATCGGCAATTCGGCGCTTACGACGTTTCTGTTCACGACCGTGGCGGGTATTTTGCTTGGCGGATTCCTCGCCGACCGGACAAAACAGCAATCGCTGATTGCGGCAGGCGGCTTTGGACTGGCCGCGATCAGTGTGATCGCCATCGCCATGCTGCGGCCGGGGGCAACGGGTGCGATCCTGTTGTTTGCGATTGCCGGATTTCTGTCAGGTATCATCGTGCCTTCGCGTGACCTGCTGGTGAAGGCCGCCTCTCCGCCGGATGCCGTGGGCCGCGTATTTGGTATCGTCACGACCGGGTTCAATTTCGGCGGCATTATCGGTCCGCCCATTGGTGGCGCGCTGATCGATCATCAGATGCCCGCCTGGATTTTCTTCATATCGGCTGTGTTCATGGGAATAACCGTTGCAATTGCGCTGTTTGTTGATGCACAGGCGGCGCGCCGGGCGGAACAAAAACAGGAGAGCTTCTAATCGTGGTGGATCAATCAATCGTTGCGGAACTTGCGCCCAAAGGCGTGTTGCGGGCCGCCATCAATCTTTCAAATCCGCTGCTGGTGACCGGGAAAGCCGATAACGGCGATCCCCAGGGCGTTTCGCCCGACATGGCCAAAGCGATCGCCGACGCGCTTGGCGTGAAGCTGCAATATGTACCCTTTCCCTCACCCGGCGTGCTCGCCGATGCTATGGCCCGGGGTGAATGGGATATCGGTCTGATTGCCGAAGAACCTGCGCGCGCGGAAACCATCAAGTTTTCCCCCGCCTATGTAGAGATCGAGGCCACCTATATGGTGCCTGCGGGATCGCCCTTCAACAGCATTGATCAGGTTGACAGCAAGGGCACACGCATCGCGATCTCTGCGCGAAGCGCCTATGATCTCTACCTTACAAGGACGCTGAAGAATGCAGAACTGGTGCGTGCCGGAGGCCTTGGGGCTGCCTTCGATCTGTTCAAGAATGACAAGCTAGACGCCATTGCGGGCCTGCGCCCTGCCCTGCTCGAAGACGTGCTGAAAATGCCGGGCGCAACTATATTGCCAGGACAGTTCACGGCTGTGCAACAGGCGATCGGCTGCAACCCTGCAGGCAAGGCAGGCGCTGCTTTCGTCCGCGCTTTCGTTGAGGACGCCAAGACCAATGGCCTGATTGCCCGTCTCATCGCAAAGCATGGTGTGACAGGGCGGTTGACAGTTGCGGCCAAAGTATCCTGACCGGCCCGCCATTTTGCCGCGCGTACCCGTGTGGCAAAGTCAGTGGACAATCGTCCGCAAAGCGTCAGAATGTCTGAAAGCATAGTTCTCAACGAAACGGGAGGTCCCATGAAAACCGCACTTTCAATTCTTACCGCAGCAACGTTGGCGACCGTCAGCGCGCAGGGCGCACTTGCGCAGGAAACAGTGAAAATCGGGGTGCTGCAGAGCTATTCCGGCATGACATCGCTCGGCGGCCAGCAGACCGATTTCGCCATTAAAACGTTTATGCAGAAGTATGGCGAAACGCCCGGCGGCTTCAAACTGCAACTGATCCGGCGTGACACGACCGGCCCCAATCCGGAAGTCGCCAAGCGGCTCGTCGGCGAAGTGGTGACACGCGAAAAAGTGCAATTGCTGATTGGACCGGATTTCACGCCCAATACATTGGCCGCAGCGCCAATCCTGACCGAAGCCAAAGTGCCCTCTTTCGTAACCGGAGCGGCAACAACTGGCATCGTGGGTGAAAAATCCCCCTATTCCACCCGCACTTTCTTTGCGACCCCGCAATTGTGCAAGCCGCTGGCGCCCTACGCGGTGAAGCAAGGCTGGACCAAGATTTTTGTCGTGGTTGCGGATTTTGCGCCAGGCCATGAATGCGAAAAGTTCTTCGTGGAAGCCTTGAAAGAAGCCAACGGCACGCTTGTGGGAAATTTGCGCACGCCGCTCTCGAACCCTGAATACTCCGGCTATATCCAGCGCATAAGGGACGCCAAGCCCGATGGCGTATTTATCTTCATGCCTCTGGGCGAGCTCAGCATCGGCATTGTGCGCGCGATCAACGATTCCGGTCTCAAGGCTTCCGGACTTAAAATCATGGGAACCGGCGATATCACCGATGAAGGCTATATCGACGCTGTCGGTGAAGCGGCCGTGGGCGTCATCACCTCCGGCATCTATTCGACGCAACATGATTCTGCCCTCAACAAGGAATTCGTGAAAAGCTATACGGCCGTTGCTGGCGAGAAAAACCGCATCGGCTGGAGCGCTGTTTCCGCCTGGGACGCCATGCGCCTGACCTATGACGCGCTGGACGCCCAGAAGGGCCAGAAATTCGACGGCGAGAAATTCGCAGCCTTTCTGCGCGGCCACAAGATCGAGAGCCCGCGTGGACCCATCACTATCGACAAAAGCAATGGCGATATCATCCAGAACGTCTACATCCGCCGTGCAGAACGGGTGAACGGCGTGTTGCAGAACATCGAGATTGAAACGTTCAAGGACGTCAGCTTCAAATAAGCCGGGCTGGCGACGATGGCGTCGATACTCACGGTTCTGTTCAACGGCGTCGCCTATGGGTTTCTGCTGTTCGTCATGTCGGTCGGGCTTTCCGTCACGCTCGGCATGATGAACTTCGTCAATCTCGCCCAGGCGAGTTTCTCGATGCTGGGCGGGTACATCCTTGTCACGGCCATGCAGAGCCATGGCCTGCCGTTCCTGGTATGCCTGCCAATCGTGTTCGTTTTGGTCGGCGCGGTTTCTGTCATCGTCGAACGGCTGATCTTCCGCCACTTCTACAAGACCGACGATCTTACACAGGTGCTGCTCACCATCGGCCTTGTGTTCATGTCCATCGCCATGGCGACGTATTTCTGGGGCGGCTCCTATCAACGGTTTGACATGCCGTCCTGGATCATCGGGCAAAAGGAAATCTTCGGACTGACGCTGGAAACCTATCGCATCTTTCTTGTGGGATTTGGCGCCGTCATGGCGGTGGCGCTGATCTTCGGGCTTGAGCGCACCCAATTGGGCGCTATGGTGCGCGCCTGTGTCGACAATCGCCGGGTCGCGGGCGCCTGCGGGCTCAATACCGAACTCATATTTGCGTTCACCTTCGCCATCGGCGGCGGGCTGGCAGGGCTTGGCGGCGCATTGTCGGCAAACCTGCTCGGTCTCGATCCAAATTTTCCGTTGCGCTATCTGGTTTATATCCTGATCGTCGTTTCCGTTGGCGGCATGGGAACGATCACCGGCACGCTGATCGCGGCGCTGACGCTTGGCATCGCCGATGTGCTGGGCAAATATTACTTTCCGCAATTTGGCAGCTTCATCATCTATCTTCTGACTGTCGCCTTCATGTTATGGCGGCCACACGGACTTCTGGGGCGCGGCGCATGAGTGTGATGGAGCCCGCACCCGCTGCTGTTTCGCAATCCGGTCACGACTATTTCGCGACGCTGGCGCGCTGGAAGATCTGGGAAATCCTGTTCTGGGCGGCGCTGGCCGGCTGCTATTTCGTGCCCGAGATGGATCGCATGCTGATGAGCCGCGTGATCATCTGGGGATTGTTTGCGATGTCGCTGGATATCCTGCTCGGCTATCGCGGCATACCCTCACTCGGCCACGCTGTCTTCTTTGGCACTGGCGCGTATGTAGCCGGCTTTTGTGGCAAATATGGCTGGAGTGAACCGATCTCGGCCCTGTTCTTTGCGATGGCTGTTGCGGCGGCACTGGGCTGGCTCACCGGCAAACTCGTGCAGCGGGTGGCCGGCGTTGGCCTGCTGATGGTGACTCTGGGGCTCAACCTCATCCTGTTCGATTTCGTGCTGCGCTCCACAGATCTGACGGGCGGCGACGACGGGTTGCAGGGCATTGTCATTGCGCCAGTGCTCAACATGTTCCGCTTCGACATCTATGGCCGCACGGCGTTCTGGTATGCGCTGGTGGTGTCATTTATCTTGTTCATCGCAACGCGCATTCTCGTCAACTCGCCGTTCGGGCTTGCCCTGATTGGCGCGCGTGAAAATCCGCGCCGCATGATCACATTGGGTGCGCCAGTGGAAGGCGATGTATCCCGGGCCTTCATGATTGCCGCCGCCATTGCTGGCGCTGCGGGCGCCCTGCTGACGCAAACCACGCAGACTGTTGCGCCGCCGACATTGTCGTTCCAGCGTTCGGCGGATGTGCTGGTCATTCTCATCATAGGCGGGGCAGGCAGGCTCTACGGCGGATTCATCGGCGCAATCGTCTTCATCCTGCTGCAGGATTATCTCTCCTCGATCAGTCCGGTTTACTGGTATTTCTGGATCGGGCTGTTGCTGGTTGTCATTGTCTCGTTCTTCCGCAAGGGGTTGCTGCCCTCGCTCGATGCACTCTTGCAGCGATTTATCAAGCGCAAGCCGGATGCGCCGTCATGAGCGGAATCATTCTGGAAACGCGCCATATGCGCATGGCGTTCGGCGGTCTCGTCATTTTCGAAGGGATCGACTTTGCATTGCGGAGGGGTGAGCGGCACGCAATCATCGGCCCTAACGGCGCGGGCAAGACGACATTCGTCAATCTTGTTACAGGATTGCTCAAGCCGATCTCTGGTACGATCTGGCTTGATGGTCAGGATGTCACGCGCCAATCACCGCAGCAGCGGGTAAAATCGGGCCTCGTGCGCACGTTTCAAATCAATTCCCTGTTCAAGGCGTTGAACCCGCTTGAATCGGTCCTGCTGGCCTTGCTGGAGCGGGACGGACGCGGTCGGATCGCGTGGCAAAAGGTTGCTGCTGAAAAACAACAGATCGATGAGGCCATGGCGCTGCTGGCGCGTTTTGGCCTTGCCGGCGACGCCTATACGCTCACCGACTCGCTCGCCTATGGCAAACAGCGCTTGCTGGAAATCGTTCTGGCGCTGGCATTAAAACCAAAAGTTCTGTTGCTTGATGAACCCGCAGCTGGCCTCTCGACACAACAGGGACATGAGGTGTTTTCGCAACTGGCCAACCTGCCCGGCGATACCGCGATCCTGTTCATCGAACACGACATGAATCTCGTCTTTCAATATGCCGATATCGTATCGGTATTTGCCGCCGGATCGATGGTGCTACAGGACAGCCCCGAAAACGTGCGCAAGAGCCCTCGCGTCAGGGAGGTCTATCTTGGCGCATGAAGGGACGAATGTGCTATCGGCACACAATCTGTCTGCAGGGTATGGCGCGGCGCAGGTGCTGCACGGCATCGACTTCAATGTATCACGCGGCGAGATGCTCGTCGTCATCGGACGCAATGGCGTGGGCAAGACCACGTTGCTTGAAACCATCTGCGGATTGACGACGCTGCAAGGCGGGGAAATCAAGTTCAACGGCGTTAATATCGAGAAGCTTCCACCCTACAAGCGCAACAGGCTCGGCATCGGCTGGGCGCCGCAGGAGCGGGAGGTGTTTCCTTCACTGACTGTGGAAGAAAATCTCGCCATTGTTCATCGCGGCGGCAAGTGGCCACTCGAAAAGCTCTACGAATTGTTTCCACGCCTGAAGGCAAGGCGCACCAATTATGCCCGTCAGCTCTCAGGTGGCGAGCAGCAGATGCTGGCGATTGCCAGGGCGCTGGCGAGCGATCCGGCGCTGCTTTTGCTGGATGAACCAGTGGAGGGGCTGGCGCCGCTCGTCGTGCAGGAAATGGTCGCCGCGATAAATCTCATGCGCACAGAATCACAAATGACCATCATCATGGTTGAACAGAAGCATGAGATTGCGCTGGCGCATTCGGACCGTTGCATTGTGCTGGATCACGGCGCGATCGTGCATGCGTCGAAAAGTTCGACATTGCTGGCCGACCATGAATTGCTCGATAAATTGATCGGCGTTGCAGCCTAGCGAGCGTCAGATAATCAAACTGCGGAGGGCTCAGCATGATTCCGGGATTCACGCGCTATCAGGCGCCCTCAGGCGACACCTACGATTATATTGTGGCGGGGGGCGGCTCTGCAGGCTGTGTTGTGGCGGCGGGCCTTGCGCAACATGGCCGCTATTCCGTGCTGTTGATCGAAGGAGGCCGCAAGGATGTCTCGCCGTGGATCCACATCACCGGCGGCTTCTTCAAGGCGCTGCAGACGCAGGACGCAACAAAGGTCGTCAGCGAACCGGAGGCAGGTCTGCTGGGCGCAAATATGCCAGTGCCGCAAGGCAATGTTCTGGGCGGTGGAAGTTCCGTCAACGCAATGTGCTACGTGCGCGGTCAACGGCAGGATTTTGATGGTTGGGAAGCAGGCGGCGCAACCGGCTGGGGCTATGACAATGTCCTTGCCAAGTACAAGAGCCAGGAAACAAACCTGCGCCTCGGCGATCCCTTTCATGGCAAGAGCGGGCCGCTGCTTGTTGGCGATCAGGAATACGGCCATCCCGCCAACCGCCTTTTCATTGAAGCGGCGGCTGCCGCCGGTTACGCCAGGAATGACGATTTCAACGGCGCAAAACAGGACGGCGTCGGTTTCTATCAGGTCACGTCAAGCAATGGCCGCAGGCGCAGCGCTGCTGTGTCTTTTCTTGCGCCTGCTGCTAAAAAAGAAACTTTATTCATCGCTTTTTCCACGCGCGTCGAACGCATCGGTTTTACTGGCAAACGAGCCACCAGCGTTGAAGCGCGCGATGCCAACGGCGCGCCAAAGACTTACCGCGCGCGCAAGGAAATCATCCTGACGGCAGGCGCATTCAACTCGCCAAAAGTCCTGATGTTGTCGGGCGTGGGGCCCGCCGAACATCTGCGCCAGCACGGCATAGATATCGTTGCGGACCGGGCGCAGGTCGGCGCCAATTATCAGGACCACATCGCCACGCTTTGCGCGATCAAGTTCAAGAACCCGATCAGCCTGCATGGACATGATCGCGGCCTGAAAGCTCTGCGGCACGGGCTTGAATATATCCTGTTCCGGCGCGGCCTTCTCACCAGCAACATCATTGAAGCGGGCGGCTTTATCGACACCGAGAATGCGGGCAGGCCGGATATCCAGCTCAATTGTTCCGCAATGGTCGCGGGCGCACCCGGCGAAGGCTATCAGCCAATCCACGGCATGAATGTGAATCCATATATTCTGAGGCCCAATTCGCGCGGCCGTGTGAGTCTGCGCTCGGCCGATGCGAACGAGAGGATCAAACTGGAAGCCAACGCGCTCTCCGATCCGCGTGATGTCGAGACCTTGCGGCGTGGCATACAGGTGGCGCGCAAGATCTTCGCGCAGAAACATCTGTTCGACACAGCGGAAGTGGAATTGATCCCCGGCCCAGGCGTCAGTGACGGCAAAGGCTCCAACGAAATCGACGAGATCATCCGCAAGAATGCACGCACCGTGTTTCATCCCTCCTGCACATGCGCGATGGGCAGCCACGAGGCTGCGGTCACCGACCCGCAATTGCGCGTGCGCGGCGTCGAGGGCCTGCGTATCGCGGATGCCTCTGTCATGCCTTCGGTTACGTCAGGCAATACGAATGCCCCGACGATGATGATCGCCGGACGCGCTGTGGAATTCGTGCTGGCGGATGCCTGAATAAAGCGCGGCGCGGAAGTCAAAGCCCCGCCCGTTGTTTTTATGCGCCCATCACGGGGTTGATATCTGCGGGCAGAGGCGACCATTTTTTCGCCGCGCCGCCTTCGGTAATCGTGCGCAATTCGCGCGCCAGAATGCGCCGCCATGCAACAATGCCAGCATCAGAGCGACCGAGAAACTCGCTCTCGCGATTGGCAATCGCCCCCTGCCCTGCCTGCACGGCAATATCCTGCACGCGCGCAAGCATGGGATGGCGCACATCTTCGTAAACGAGTTTGCCGCTCCAGATATCGTCGACGACATCAAGAATGGGCCGCGCTGTTTCGAGCTTTGTCAGCATATCCTTGCGCTTCTCGTGATAGCGCTGCAATTCTTCGCCCGTTGCGAATACCTTGCTTGTGGCGAACCAGCGGCAGTTCTCATCGTCCACGGGCGTGAAGATCAACACCATGTCCGGCCAGCCGCCTACGCCATCCATGCCGAAATTCGGCGGCACAAGGACACGCACCGCGTTGGGGGCAAGGTGCAGCGTCTCGCGGACCTGACCGTTCTTGCGCTTGCCATAGCGCATCATGCCCCAGTCGCGTTCTTCGGCTGTGATGATTGGCAAATCATAGGCAATCTTCGCATGCGAGCCGCCAGGCGAGTGCGTAAAGGCGACATGCACCTCATCCATGCTGTTTTCAAAGCATTGAAGGTAATTGCAGGGCACCGGCGTGGACGGGCGCACCTCGATCACGCCTTTGCCAGCGGGCTCGGGAAAGGGCGGAAAATGCGGCGCCTCGCCTTCGCCGAAATATGCGAAGATCAGTCCCATATGTTCACCAGTGGGATAGGTGCGGATGTTGACCTTCTCGTTAAAGCCTTCTTCTTCGGCTGGTTGTTCAACGCACTTGCCGGAGCAATCAAATTTCCAGCCATGATAGACACAGCGGATATCGTCATTCTCGACCCAACCAAGATGCATCTGCGCACCACGATGGGGACAGCGATTGGCCACCACCTGAGGCTTGCCGGATGTCCCACGATAGATGGTGAAGTTTTCGCCCATGATACGAATGGGCAAGGCGCGCCCCGCAGGAAGCGCAGCACTATCGTGCACGGCAATCCAGAACTGGCGAATGAAAATGCCGCCGGGCGTGCCGGGGTTGGTGGTCGCCAGATCGACATCATAGCGGCTGCGAGGCTTTTGTTCGCTCGTGTTATGCCCGATCATGGTCATGGTGTGCTCTCGATGATCTGTCTGTTGCTGGCGTGCCTGCGGCTATACTTCAATATAGACCAAACCTGCACGGGAATAAAATGGACGGAGGGCGAAGGATGCGCGTGGTGGTTGATCCTTCTCCCCTGGCGGGAGAAGGTCCCCGCCGGAGGCGCGGGGATGAGGGGGCGCGCGAAGCGCATGCGGGGTTGAAATCAAATAAAAATATACGTGTTTTTACTTTAACACCGCAACATCATGTGTGCGAAGACAATAGCGCTGCGCGCTTCCCCCGCATTTGTCTCGCCATAGCCCGTGGTGAGACGGGCGTCTAACAACGCCCTATGGCGAGCCACCTTCGCCCGGCAGGGGCGAAGGATGCGCGTGGAAAGTTTGTGCCTATTCCCTCATATGGGCTTTTGGAATTTCAGCACAAACTCATCGTTGCGAATGCCCGAGCGATGCACGGCGACGGTGCGGGGATCATCGGGATTGCGCAGGAAATCACCAGTGGCGGTGAGCTTGAAACCAGCAGCTTCAACTTCCGCTTTCAAGGTGCTTTCCTCAATGCGATGCGTGGTCTTGCCGACAGTAGTCCCTTCGCCAGGACGCGCGGAGTGATCGGCGATTACGAGGAATCCGCCGGGTTTCAAGGCATCAAACATCGCCTTGTTCATCTTGGCGCGATCGACCTCCATGAAGGTCGTGTCATGATAGACAAAGAAGAACGTGATGAGATCAAGATCGCGAACGCCATCGGGAACTGGACTGTCGAACGGGCGCTCAACACCCGTGCTGCTCGCCATCGCCGGGGTCGCCATGCGCGCCAAATACCGCTCGGATAGTTTGTTGTGTTGGCCCCAGACCTTGCCGCTCAAGCCGACTGCGCGGGCCATCAATTCGGTGCTGTAGCCGCCGCCTGCGCCCATATCGAGTACGCGCATACCAGTTTTCGGCGCGACAAATTCCAGAAGCTTCAGGGCATCGCGCTTGGTGCCATTCTGGCGATCCGCATCGCTGCGATCAGGCGCAGCCAGGAGCCCCTTGTAATCCTGCGCCTGCACCGGATTTGCCGCAATGGACAATCCCAGCGCTGCACCAAACGAAACGGCCAAACCAAATCGGCAAAATCTTGCGAACATGTTCAATCCTCCCGAAAGCTGCGGTCTGGCCGCTTGCGCGCCATCATGACACGGCGCGCCAGCCTGACAAATCAAATGCGCGTGCGAGGCCTACATTTTGCCCGCAATCGCGTCGGCGATAAATGCGTGGCCCAGCGAATAGCCGTAGCGATAGGCATGGGCGGCAAATTGTGCGTTGGGCAGACGGTTGGCGGATGGATCGGTGAAATTATGCACCACACCACCGAAAGCCAGAACTGTCCAGCTGGCGCCTGCCGCGCGCATTTCGGCTTCCACTGCGTCGCGGTCGCTCTTGGGGGCGATCGGATCGTCGGCGCCATGCACGACGAGGATATGCGCCTTCACTTCACCGGCCTTGGCTTCCATGTTCGTGCCGAGATTGCCGTGATAGCTGACCACTGCAGCGACATCAGCGCCCGAGCGTGCGAGATCGAGAACATTGGAGCCGCCGAAGCAATAACCCATCGCGGCGCGTTGGGTGGGATTTCCGATCTTGCGTTCGACGGCGACCTTGGTCAGGGCATCCATTGAAGCATTCACCCGGGCGCGGGTTTCCTTGGGATCGGCAATGAGCGGTGCGAGAAACTCCATCGGGTTTTCGCTGCCTGTGGGGCGGCGGTCGAGCCCATGCATGTCGGCGACCATCACGACGTAACCCTCAGCCGCGAGCTGGCGGCCGATCTCGATAGCGCGCGGTGTAACGCCCGCCCAGTTCGGACACATCAGCAACAGCGCGCGCGGACCTTTGGCGGTTTCATCATAGCAAAGCTGGCCTTCGAACTTCTTGCCGTTGCAGGTGTAGGGTATCGCTTCAATTTGCATGCTGGAGTTTCCTTGTTTTAACTCATTGAGACCATGAATTCATGGGCCTTCGTCATTTTGCCAGATGTCCTCCCGGACGCCCCAGGGCGATCCGGGTGAACAATATTCTAACTGCGTGCGCGCAACGCTTTAGTTGCTGCCTCATCAATATTGCCTTTTTTATCCACGGCGACCTTGTAATCATCGCGTGCACGTTTGACGGAAATATAACCGCCCCGCACATCGGATGCGACTCTTTCGATTTCACGTTCCAGCGGGTCGCCATATCCGCCGCCGCCGCCTGTCCGCATGACGACGCGCTCACCCGGTTTGATCAAGTGACGCGTCACTGCGGCGCCTTGCCGGTGTTCGCCATTCAACCCCTCGATGAAAATCTCGTTGGGCTTGGCCTCGGTGCCACCCAGAATGCCCCAGGGGGGCATGACTGTGCGCTGGAACTGGGTATTGAGATAGGCGTCATCCTCGCTGCGAATGGTGATTTCGATGCCGAGGCCCCCACGATTTCTGCCGCTGCCGCATGAGTCTTGAAGGAACTCGTGATTATCGACGATAATGGGATAATACGCCTCCTGCACCTCCACAGGCCCATTGTGCACATTGCCCTGGCAAATCGAGACAGCGGCGCTGATGCCGTCATGATCCTTCTGGCCGCCCCAGCCGCCGCCGAAGATGTTGAGACAGATGTAGGGCCGGCCCCAGCTCTTGTCATGTCCCATCATGGCATAGCCGCTCATGTCACCCTTGTGTCCGGCAGGCACGAGATCAGGCAGAGCGGGCGCCAACGCGAGAAGGATCGTGTCGATCACGGTGGGCATTGACAGGCTCCATCCCCCAATCGGCGCGGGCCTGATGGCGCTCAGCAAACGGCCCGGTGGAAGATTGACTTTCAGCGGCCTGAACTCGCCCTGGGTCGCGCCTGTATGGGGCGCCACGAGGCATTTATAAGCCACGCGCGCGCAGGCGATGCCGCCTGATGGACCGGAGTTTATGGGGCCTTTGACCTGTAGCGGGAGATCGCTGAAATCGACAGTCATCTCGTCGTCATCAATGATGACGCGCACCTTGATGGGGATAATCTTGTCGCGCTCGACGTAATCATTGTCGAGATAGGATTCGGCCTCATAGACGCCGTTGGGAATGGCGCGGATGCGCGCCCTGGCCAGCGCTTCGGCTTGATCCCACATGGCTGTAACGCAATCAAGCACAGTGGTCCTGCCGTATTTGGCGAACATGTCGCCGAGCCTGCGTTCGCCAAGCTTGCAGCCGGCAATCTGCGCCCGCAAATCACCCAGAGAGGAATCGGGGTAGCGAATGTTATCCTTGATGATACGGAACGCTTCCTCATTGCGATTGCCCGCGCTGTAGATCTTGATGGCGCGCAACTGAATGCCTTCGTCAAATATGCTTTGGCTGCTGGTGGAGCCAAAGCCGCTGCTGCCCGAACCAACATCGACCCAATGCGCCCGCGAAGCCAGAAACGCCAACAGTTCGCCTTCAAAGAAAAAAGGCGTGAACACGACGATATTATTGAGATGCTGGCCACAAAGCACGGGATCATTGCTGACCAGAACATCTCCGGGTGCAAAGCCATCCTTGCCATAAATTTCGACAGCGCCCACGACAGCCGCGCCAAGATCGGCAAGAAAGATCGGCAGTCCGCCGGTGTTCTGGGAAATGATATTGCCTTCAACGTCGACGATGCCGGTGCAGTAATCATGCACCTCGAAGATCATCATGTTGTAGGCAGTGCGCACCAGAACCGTCGCCATTTCGTTGGCGTAGGCGACCAGCGCATTGCGCACCACTTCCAGAGTGACGGGATTTGTCTTTACAGGATTGGTCATGATGCTCAGCTCCTGATGTCGATGATAATCGCGCCGCATTCGTGGATCGTCGCGCGATCGCCTGGCGGCACAATGGTTGTCGAGACAAGTTCCTCAATTACTGCAGGGCCTTCGATGATCTGGCCGGACGTGAGGCTGCCGCGCTGATAGACCTGGCATTCCACAGCGCCGTCTTCGAACACGACACGGCGTTTGCGGGACTTTCCACCATCGCTCACGCCACCTTGCGTAATGCGCTTGAAGGACATCGCATCCTGCTCGGAAAAACGTCCGGCGGAAGACATGCGCAGATTGACAATCTCGACTTCTTCCTCAGGTGCTGCATGTTGATAACGCGCATAATGCAATTCCTCGAATGAAGCCCGCAACTTTACCAGCATGGCGGCATCGAACTCACCTGCAGGCACGTTGACGCTCAGGGTATATTCCTGACCGCGATAACGCAGGTCGACCGTACGCGTCATCACCGAAAGGTTTTTCGGCACGCCTTCCTTTTCAAGTGTCGCAACAGCTTCCTCGCCCATGCGCTTGAAAACGTCGTTCACTTCCTTGAGGTC